>DASXVL010000708.1:0-2557 GCA_036504255.1 Armatimonadota bacterium
CAACGCCACCGGGATCAACGCCAGAAAGGAATTCCACAGCACACTCATGAGAGCTGGTCCCATTATTAGTCCTCGCACCATGCCCATAGAGTTATGCGTCACCCGCGAATACTCCTGCCGCACACCAGCATCAGCGGACAAAACGCAAAAGGACGCGTAGTTGCGATTAGAGCAAGCCGAGTCGTGCGGCACGCCGGGCAAACTCTGCCAACCCGGCACGTTCCGCCTCTCCCGTCCGGTAACGCATCACCGTCGCCAGGTAGTCGTAGCAGCGCGACACGGGAAGCGCCAGCCGTGCAGATTCCTCGACGGCAATATCCGCTAGACGCGCGAGTCCCTGCGTGCAGGCCTCGTGGAGCATGGGGGCAGCATCCGCAAGCACGGCGGGGTCATGCGCCACCCACCCGGCAAAATAAAAAGGCAACCCCGTCAGTTCCCACCAGGCTTGCCCCAGGTCAATGTCGATTAGCGCGGGGGAGGGCGTGACTTGCATGCCAATATCGCCAATAAGCACGGCCGCATCGGCCTGGCTCAGCATAAAATCCAGGTCAGGTGGGAAGGATAGCACAGTAGGCGTCACGCCGTAGCTATCGGCGAGGATAATGCGCGCCAGTACCACGGTCGATCGGGAATGGCTATCCAGCGCGAGGGTACGGATCTGCGGGAGTGGTACCTTGCTGATCAGGCGCACGCTCCAAGCCGGACCGGATACGGTCACGCCTAATCCGGGGAGTAAATGCAACTCGGGATGGCACAGGGTCACGAATGTGGACGCCATCGCCAGATCGAGTGCTCCGCTGCGTAATTGCGGTACCAGCTCTGACGGAACAGCGTACTGCATCGCTATCCCTGGCTGTGGACAGCGCTCAAGCCAATCGACTAAAGGGCGTGCATTTAAATAGGGCACCGAGCCAATCTTCACGCGCCTAGTATAGTTGAACATGCGAGGAAGTGCAAAGTCACCGGCGTACGACAACTTTGATGTACGACCAATCGCACTAGCATTTGAGCCCTCGCAATTGACGAAACACTTTCGCCCCCGTACTATGGGAGCATCACAGCATCTGCGTGTACTGGGCTGCTGACTTCTCAGCGGGTACTTGGCAGCACCGCTAATTTTTGCCGTCATACACGACGAAGTATAAGGATATGCACCGATGTCGATGAAACAATGCCCACCCTGGCAGTTATCCTGCAAAGGCAACGACGTAGATACGTTCCGCCTCTCCATTCTCAATAACTTGGAATATCGGCTGGCGAAGGGAGAATTCTTCGCCACGGACTACGATAAATTTCTCAGTGTCGCCTATGCCGTCGCCGAACGCCTGACGGAGCGCTGGATACTCACTCAACAAACGTACTACCAATCACGTCCCAAGCGCGTCTACTATCTGTCGATGGAATTTCTGATGGGTCGCGCACTTGGCAACAGCGTGCTCAACCTCGGCCTCGAAGAGACGGCGCGCGGCGCGTTGCTGGAACTCGGCATGAAGATGGAGGAGATTCGCGAAATCGAGGTGGATGCGGGACTTGGCAATGGCGGTTTGGGCCGTCTGGCCGCCTGCTTCATGGACTCGCTGGCCACTCTGGGCATTCCGGCGCACGGGTATGGCATTCGCTACGATTACGGTCTGTTCCACCAGAAAATCGTTGACGGACGCCAGGTGGAAACGCCGGACAACTGGCTCGCCTTGCCAAACCCGTGGGAAGTCGCTCGTGCGGAGCATGTCTTTAAAGTGCATTTTGGTGGCTATATCGAGCATCGCACCGAGCGCGATGGCAAAGAGCACGCCTACTGGCAAAATGCAGAGGAAGTGCTCGCCATGGCGTACGACACCCCGATTCCCGGGTATGACACGGTCACCGTGAATACGCTCCGCTTATGGACCGCGCATTCTTCGCATGAATTCAATTTGGAATACTTCAACAACGGCGACTACATGCGCGCGAGCCAGGAACAGCTGATGACGGAGAACATCACCAAAGTCCTGTACCCCAACGACCAATTCTTCGTGGGCCGCGAGCTCCGTCTCAAGCAAGAGTATTTCCTGGTGTCCGCCTCGATTCAGGACATTGTACGGCGCTTCAAATACGACCACAAGGATTGGTCGAAATTTCCCGACGCTGTCGCCGTCCAGTTAAATGACACCCACCCATCGCTGGCGATTCCGGAGTTGATGCGCCTCCTCGTCGACGAAGAAGGTTTGGCGTGGGATAAGGCATGGAATATCTGCGTGGCTACCTTCGGCTACACCAACCATACGTTGCTGCCGGAAGCCCTGGAAGACTGGCCCGTCTCCATGCTGGAAGCCTTGTTGCCGCGCCACATGGAGATCATCTACCTGATCAACCACTACTACCTGCAGGATGTCTCGCGCCGCTACCCGGGCGATATCGACCGGTTACGCCGCATGTCGCTCGTAACGGAGGGCGATACGAAGCACGTGCGTATGGCTTACCTGGCTGTGGTCGGTAGCCATTCGGTAAACGGCGTGGCCCAGTTGCATTCTCGTATCATGACGGAAACACTCTTCCGCGATTTTTACGAAATGTGGCC
>DASXVL010000709.1:0-9163 GCA_036504255.1 Armatimonadota bacterium
CGTATGCGAACTGCTCGGCCAATAATCATGTTCCGGGTCGAGGCGCGTCACGACGTCCGGTAGCAACGTATCGAACAGCGTACGGTAATCGGTCCAGCCCATGCGATCCTGGCTGTCCGCGTCTTCGCGTACATACCCACACATCTCCAACTCGTTATTACCGCACCAGAGCGCCAGTGACGCGTGATGCCGCAAGCGCCGCACGTTGTCTTCCGCTTCACCCCGCACGTTGGCCAAAAAGGCGGGATCCCAAGCCGGGTAGGAGGCGCAGGCAAAGATAAATTCCTGCCACACGCAAATGCCGAGTTCGTCGCAGAGGTCATAGAAGAAATCATCCTCATAGATACCTCCGCCCCAAACGCGCAACATGTTCATATTGGCGTCAGCACAGCTCTGCAGCAATGCGCGATACGTGTCAGGGGTCACACGCGTGACGAACGCATCCGCCGGAATCCAGTTGCCACCTTTGGCGAAGAAGGGTATGCCGTTGGCCACGAACTGAAATGACTCACCCCACTCGTCAGGATGACGATCCAGACGCAAGCTGCGCAGGCCGATGCGCCGTACCCACTGGTCACGCTCGATCCCGTCGGCATCGAGCAGGCGTACCTGGACTTGATAGAGGGGCTGCTCCCCCATGCCACGCGGCCACCAGAGCTGTGGATTTGTGATGGTCAGTTGTGCCGATGCACCATCCGCTCCAATGGGGCAGCACGTTTCCGCAACCATGCTGCCCTGCAGGGAGAGGGTGACGGCGGCAGTACACGTGGATGGCGGGACGAGATCCTCGACCACAACCACAACGCTCAATTCCACCACGCCTGCCTGCGAATGGTCTTGTTGTATGCTTACGTCGCGCAGGCGCGCCACATCGAACGCACGCAATTCGAGAGACCGCCATATGCCGCAGGTCACCAGCGCCGGTCCCCAATCCCAGCCAAAACCACATGGCATCTTTCGCACATAGCTGCGCCCGGCGTGTTCATGCGGAGCATTCTGTGTCGTGGCTAACGGATGGATGGCTTGTTGCTGCGCCATATACGGCAGTGGCGAGTCGAACTGTACGGTTAGTCGGTTCACGCCGTCGCGTAACACGGGCGTCACGTCGAATTCCCAGGTGCGGAACATATTATCGCAGACACCCAGCAACGTATCGTTGAGCAATACCTGGGCAAATGTATCCAACCCATCGCAATGCAGCAGCACACGCTGGCGCGTAAGCATTTCTGCGGGCACGGTGAACTCACGCGTGTAGACCCAGTTCCGCTCCCCGACCCACTGGACATCCAATTCCTGACGACGATAGAACGGATCGTCAATCAGCCCGGTTTGCAGCAAATCGGTGTGCACGCAACCCGGCACCTGCGCCGGTATCACTGTCGCATCTCCCTCTTGTTGCAATTGCCAAGCCCCAGTTAACGAAATAATCTCCATACAATTCTCCCATCAACACATGCGCGTGATCCCACTACCGAGCAGGCGACCGCGTGGCACGGCGTGAGTCAACACGCGCTTTCTCGTTGCTGATCTTACCAACGCTTGTGTCGCTTTACCTTGACGTTTTCGTCAAAAACAAGCACTATTCAGACATGCCACTCGCCTATACATTCGAGCACCAGATCAGTTGTCCGGATGATCTCTGCGCAGTGGTCATCAACCATTTACCCGATGGCTTCCCGGCGCACAGTCATCAATACGTTGAGATCTTTATCGCACTCACCGGCAGTTCCGACCACCTGATTGCGCATCAGCGTTATCGCATCAACACGGGGGATGTCTATGTACTGCAAGGAGACATCGTGCATGGCTTCGAGCACGCCACCCCTGACTTTTCCATCTGTAACGTGTTAATTCGCGAGGATGTGGCATGCCTCTTCACCGAACAGTTACGGACGTTACCGGGATATCAGGCGCTCTTTTTGCTGGAACCGGCACATCGGCGCTGGCAAGAATTTCCGTCGCGACTCCGTTTGGGAGGGCCACAAGTGCAGGAAGTGCTGACGCTGTTGCATCGTCTGAAAGATGAACTGACCCATCGCCAGCAAGGGACGACTGCTATGGTGCAGGCCGTACTACTCCAATTGATCATTGTGCTGTGTCGCCGGTATGCGAGCCTGGAAGATGACGAAACCGCGAACCTGCTCCGCTTGAGCGAGGCCGTCATCTATCTGGAAGCGCATATACGGCAGCCCATACGCGTGTCCGAGTTGGCCCGGATCGCGCACATTTCCGAGCGCCACTTTCTGCGTTTGTTTCGTAAAATCTATCAGCTGCCGCCCATGGCGCGTATCCTGCAACTGCGCATACAGCACGCCTGCGCGCTACTGCGCACCGGGACGGTGAATGTCACCGATGCCGCCTATGCCAGCGGTTTCCAGGACAGCAACTACTTCTCCCGTCAGTTCCGCCGACTCGTCGGCTGTTCGCCACGGGAATATCGCTGCCGTGGCCATCAGCTCAGCATTGACGAAATATCTTCGCCACATATGGGAGAATGAAGGATTGCACCGCGACCGGCACGAAAGCTATAAATGGTCCACTATGAAAACTTCGTCCACACTACGACCGCGCAGTAATATTACGCGTTTACTTGCGTATATATATCCGTATTGGCCATCATTTCTGGCGGCGACGCTCTGCGGTTTGATCAAGCTCCTGACCCCCGTCGGCATCGCCTGGGTCGTCGGGAAAGCGATTAATGTACTCACCGCCGCCCATGCCGGCACACTCACCACTGGGGAGGCATGGGCGCAACTGCACCATCTGCTCCTGCTCGGCCTCGGCGTCGCTCTCTTCGCACCGATCCCGGTCTATCTGCGCTCGGCGCTCGCCGCCCGCGCCGTGCAGGAGGTCATCCGCAATCTGCGCTGCGACCTCTATGCGCACATCCAAAAATTGCCGCATGCCTTTTTTGACGCCAATCGTTCCGGCTCCTTGACCAGCCGCATCATCAGCGATACCGAAGCGATTCAGCCCTTCGTGGGTAAGGCCTTCGTGCAAGTGTGGATGAGCGTCGGCCTCATTACCGTTGTGCTCATCTACTTCTTCTCGCAGAGTCCGCTGCTCGGGACCATCGCGATCTTCATCCTCCCGCTGCAAATGCTCGTACAGCGCTTAATCGGATGGAAGGTCAAAGAGAATGCCAAGAAGATTCGCAGCCAGGTGGCGAACCTCTTTGGCAGCACGCAGGAGAAGCTGGCGGCATCGACCATCGTCAAGACCTTCACCGGCGAAGACGACGAAGTCCAGCGCTTTGCCGAGGACTCCGGCGCACTGGTTGCGCTCGGGGTGAGCAACTCGCGCCTGAACGGTATGAGCGAAGGCTCCATGAATTTCATCCGCTCACTCTCACAGCTCCTCGTCATCGGTATCGGTGGCTACCTTGCGCTCTTTCACGCCCCGGCTATTTCTATCGGGCTGCTCATTCAGTTTGTGCTCATGCAAAGCCAGCTCTATACGCCGTTTGAGTGGCTCAACGAAATGCAGCTTATCATCGCCGATGCCCAGGGCGCAACCGAGCGCATTTTCACGATCTTCGATACCGCACCGGAGATTGCCGATAAACCAAACGCCGTCAAAGCGCCGCACTTTACCGGAGAGATCTATTTCGATCACGTCACCTTCACCTATCCCGGCGCGATGCAACCCGTCATCAGCGACCTCGACTTGCATGTACCCGCACGCACCACACTGGCGCTGGTTGGCCCATCCGGGAGCGGCAAGACAACTATCACCCACCTGGTGAACCGTTTCTATGAATGGGAGACCGGGCATATTCTTATCGACGGGCGGGACGTGCGCGATTACACGATTTACTCGCTCCGCCACCAAATAGGTCTCGTCCCGCAAGAGGCCATCCTCTTTTCCGGGACCATCGAGGAGAATATCCTCTATGGTCGGCCCGGCGCATCGTTTGCGGACGTAGAAGAGGCAGCAAAGCGCGCCTATGCGCATGAGTTCATCGAACTGATGGATGACGGGTATCAAAGCATGCTCGGCGAGCGGGGCATCAAGCTCTCCGGTGGACAAAAGCAGCGTATTTCCATTGCGCGCGCCTTTTTGAAAAACCCGGCGATCATCATTCTGGATGAGGCCACCAGCGCCTTGGACTCCGAGAGCGAGCGTATTGTGCAACAGGCGCTGGAAGACCTGATGGCGAATCGGACCACCCTGGTCATCGCGCATCGCTTGTCGACCATTCGCCACGCGGACAACATCGCCGTCATCGATGGGGGACGCCTGGTGGAATACGGACCGCATGAGACGCTGTTACAACAGGATGGGTTGTACAGTTCCTTATGCCGGCAACAGTTCGGCGAACCGCAAGCGATGATCTCGCCCGGTGACGCATAGCCCGGACCACATATGGATAAGCAATAAGTTGACCTTTTCTGATCTACAAAAAGGAGCGCTCATCCGAAGGGCGAACTAGTAAATTGGCGTTCCTTATCAAGCGATAACGAGGACGAAATATGATCGATCAATTACAAGAAATTGCCGCGCGCCTGCGTGGTTTGCGCGAAATAGCCGACTGCACGGCTGAATCGCTGGCAGAACAGTTGCAGCTCCCGCTGGAGACCTATCTGCGCTATGAAAGCGGGGAAGCGGACATCCCGGTTGGCGTGCTCTATAAAATCGCAACCATCTTCAGTGTGGAGCTCAGCTCCTTGCTGACCGGTGAAGAGCCAAAACTCCATCTCTACTCTGTCGTGCGCAAAGGCAAGGGTATTAATGTCGAACGCCGGAAAGAGTACGAGCACCAGAGCCTGGCCTGCAATTTCGTGCACAAAAAGGCCGAGCCCTTTCTGGTCACTGTGGCGCCCGAAGCCGACGATATGCCCATCGCACTCAACGCACATCCGGGCCAGGAATTCAACTATGTGTTGCACGGCACGCTGAAAGTGGTGCTCGGCCCACACGAAATCGTCTTAAACGAGGGAGATTCCCTCTATTTTGATTCCAGCTACGAACACGGGATGAAAGCCATGCATAATGCGCCCGCCCAGTTCTTGGCCATCATTCTTTAATGCAATTATGAGGTAACGGCGGGATGTTTACAAAATACGTCACTCAATCTACATTTACATCATACGAAGATTTCAAAGAGAACTTTCGCATTCATGTACCGGAGAGCTTTAACTTTGCCTACGACGTGGTCGATGAATACGCGCTGACCCAGCCGGGGAAAATAGCCCTGGTCTGGTGTGATGAGCATGGACGCGAGGCCACCTTCACCTTCGCCGAAATGAAGCGCTACAGCGACAAAGTGGCGAATATCCTGCGCGATCGGGGCATTGGCAAGGGTGACCCGGTTATGCTGATTTTGAAGCGGCGTTATGAGTATTGGTTCTGCCTGATCGCCCTCCATAAGCTCGGCGCCCTGGCAATTCCGGCGACACATCTGCTCACAAAGAAAGATCTGATCTACCGTTGCAATGCCGCGAAGATCAAGATGATTATCGCCGTCGATGAAGAACGCGTGCTTGACGAGGTGGATGCAGCGCAAGTCGCTTCCCCCACCCTGCAGCATAAAATTGTCTTGCACGGCGAACGTGAGGGTTGGTTAGCCCTTGATGGCGCGGTAGACGCGGCCACGGCAAACTTTGTGCGTCTCCCGGAGGACGCCACGGTCAATGCCGACCCCATGCTGCTCTACTTTACCTCTGGCACCACCGGTATGCCGAAGATGGTGGTGCACAACTACGCCTACCCACTCGGTCATATTCTTACCGCGAAATATTGGCAAAATGTGCAGGAGAACGGCCTGCACCTGACCGTGGCCGATACCGGCTGGGCGAAAGCCGCCTGGGGGAAGATCTATGGGCAGTGGTTGTGCGGCAGCGCGGTCTTCGTCTATGACTATGAGCGCTTCCACCCCAACGAATTACTGGACGTCATAGTAAAGCACCGAATCACCACCTTCTGCGCCCCACCGACCATCTACCGTTTTTTCATTAAGGAAGATCTTACACAATACGATCTTTCCTCGATCAAATACTGCGTGGTCGCCGGAGAGCCGCTGAATCCGGAAGTCTATACGGCCTTTTTGAGAGGCACCGGTTTGAAACTCATGGAAGCCTACGGCCAGACGGAAATGACGGTCAGTCTGGCAACCTACCCCTGGGTTACACCGAAACCTGGTTCCATGGGTAAGCCCTCTCCTGGCTATGCCATTGATTTGCTGAATGACAACGGCGAGTCATGTGAGGTTGGCGAGGAAGGCCAAATCATTATTCGCACCAGCGAGGAAATGCCGACCGGCCTCTTCTGTGGCTACCACGACGATGAGGCGCTAACCAGCAGTGTTTGGCACGATGGCGTCTACTACACCGGAGATATGGCCTGGCGGGACGAGGACGGCTACTACTGGTTCGTGGGGCGCGCGGATGACCTCATCAAAACGTCCGGCTATCGCGTTGGACCGTTTGAGGTGGAGAGCGCGCTGATCGAGCATCCGGCCGTCATGGAATGCGCCGTGACCGGCGTGCCCGACCCGACGCGCGGGCATGCCATTAAGGCGACCATTGTGCTGGCAAAGGGATACGTCGCCTCCGATGAACTGGCCAAGGAATTGCAAAATTACGTCAAGAAGGTGACGGCGCCGTACAAGTACCCGCGCATTGTGGAATTTGTGACCGAATTACCGAAAACGATCAGCGGCAAGATCCGTCGCGTCGAAATCCGCGAAGGCGACGAGAAACCCGCCGTCACGGCGTAGATGCGCTTCCCGGCAACAAAAGACTAGCCTCTTCAGCAGCCTACCGGCCTGGAGAGGCTATTTCTTTACGTGGGAGATATGGGTCCAGGAGGCGACTTCTTCGCGCACGGCATGATCCGTCGCCAGCACGTCGTCCAGTGTCGGGTTGGCAATGGATGCATGCTGTGCTAACGCGCGTTCGACCAGCGTGGGAATATCGCTGAAGCAGATCTGGTGTGCCAGGAACGCGGCCACGGCGACCTCGTTGGCGGCGTTCAAGCAGGTGGGCATCGTCCCGCCCACCAGTGCCGCTTGTTGCGCCAGCAGCGGACAGGGGAAGCGCGAGAAGTCCGGCGCGGCGAAGGTCAACGTGCCCTGTGCGAAGAGATCGAGCGGCGCCCAGTTATGCGGCAAACGCTCGGGGTAGCCAAGCGCGTATTGAATCGGCGTGCGCATGGTCGGTGTGCCCAATTGCGCGAGCAGCGAGCCATCGCGAAATTCCACCATCGAGTGCACGATACTTTGCGGATGGATGATGATCTGAATGTCCTGAATCGGCACGTTGAACAGCCAGTGCGCCTCGATCACCTCCAACCCTTTATTCATCAGCGTCGCCGAATCGATGGTGATCTTTGGCCCCATGGCCCAGGTGGGATGACAAAGGGCTTGCTCGGGAGTAACACACGCGAGTTCTTCCGTGGTCAGATGTTTGAGTGCCCCGCCGGACGCGGTGAGCAAGATGCGTGCCACACCACCGCGGTGCTGCCCTTGCAGACATTGAAAGATGGCGCTCGGTTCGCTATCAACGGGCAACAGCGTTGCGTCGTAGCGCGCAACGGCCGCCATCACGAGCGCTCCCGCCGCCACTAACGGCTCTTTATTGGCCAACGCGATAGTCTTCCCCGCCTCGATAGCGGCCAGCAGTGGACGCAAACCGATCGCACCGACCATGGCGGTTAACACCAGATCGCACTCGGGCGCGGAGGCGACTTCCAGCAAACCGGACATGCCGGCAAGCACGCGGGTATCGGTACCCGCCAGGGCTGCGCGCAGTTCGCCTGCCAACTCTTCGCGCATGATGACCGCCACTTGCGCCCCACAGCGTTTGGCTTGTTCGGCGAGCAAGCCGACCTGGCTGTGTGCGGTGAGCGCATACACGGAAAAACGCTCGGGAAATGCGGCGACGATGTCGAGGGTCTGGCGACCAATCGAACCGGTAGAGCCCAACAGACAAATCGATTTCATGGCCACAGTATAGAAAGAGCTGGGCTTGGTGTCAAAATACTCGATTTATCCGTCATTCGCGACTGGTCGCTAACACCAACCGCAGCCCGCCATGACACCGGAAGGGTTGACATTGAAAAGGGAATTGCCTATAATCTCACGTGTTGGTGATGTCAGTTACCTGGTAGAAACCAAGGGCGGATAGCTCAGTTGGTAGAGCGCCTGGTTTACACCCAGGTTGTCGGGGGTTCGAGTCCCTCTTCGCCCACCATTCGACTCCCTGTGCTCGCTCATGGCAGGCCGTTGATGGGATCACATTTCTTCTGTCCGCACATGGTCGCTTGGCGCAGCGGTAGCGCACTTCGTTCACACCGAAGGGGTCACTGGTTCGAATCCAGTAGCGACCACCATTTTTTCCTCATGACTCCGGCGACTCACCTCAAGATAGTTACCCGCGCATATTCGCTTGTCTATTTACTCAACAAGGTTACCGCTTGTACGCGCCGAAATTGACGAGTAGCAGTATTTAGAAGGAGATGACTTCCATGATTCTGCACCATGTTGGCATCGTTGTTGATAACCTGGCGGAAGCGATCCCGCTGTTTAAGGTTTGGTTGGGCGCACGCCCTGTCGGCGAGATTGTGGAAGATGAGGCGCAGGCGGCGCGCATCCAGCTCTTCTTATTGAATAACGATACGCTGCTGGAAGTGGTGGAAGCGATACCCGGCACCGACTCACCGCTCCATACCGTCGGCGAATTTCATCTCTGCTACACCGTGCCCGACATCGACGCGGAAATGCAGCGCATGCACGACATGGGCATGATTGTCACGCGGGCCCTGGGGAACGCGCCCCTGTTCAATAACCAGCGCATCGCATTTCTGGCGACACACAGCGGACAATTGCTGGAACTGCTGGAAGACCCCAGCATGGCCATGCAATAAGATCAGCTATTGTATATCCCGCGCAGCGCAGGATATAGTTGCACAAACCGGCGGTACTGCTGTTCATACCGCGCCGCGTCCTCGTGGTGAGGTTCGATACGGACCACCGTGGGAAGCCATGACGCGCACGCGGAGGGCAAGTCGGTAAAGACGTCCGCCCCCCACCCTGCCAGCAAGGCCGCCCCGCGCGTAATGGCGTCGTGCACGTCCACCCACTCCACCGGACATTGTAAAATATCGGCCTTCGCTTGCAGCCAGGGGGTGGCGTTCGTGCCTTCGCCGATGACACGTAGTGTGG
>DASXVL010000710.1:0-2132 GCA_036504255.1 Armatimonadota bacterium
CTGAAGTGACCCAAGAATTTTTTTAAAAGGGAAATCTCAACAGTCTGCTTACCAATTAGCTTTTCAAGGTCAGATATCTTTTGGCCTGTTTCATCGGTTTTGCCTAATTCGAATATTTTGTAACCGTTTTTAATGAATTGATTTTTCCACAGAGAGATAAGTTTTGGATCTATCTGATAAGCCCTGGCAATGTCTGCTTGATTGGACTCATTTTTAAGAGATTCCATGACTACTTGAAATTTAAAGTTACCGGTGAATTTACGAGGTGATTTTCCTTTGGGCATTTTTGTTCCTTTTCTTGTTATTCTACCGATTTTATCCTTTCTATCAAGTGTCCAGGGATTTGGGTTCCTATTATGGGTTGATACTATGACGATCGATCCACGTACAACCAGACAATATCCGCGGTCGGATGCGGCAACGACGCACGACTTGATGACGGCCTGGTATGGCGGACACCGCTCTCCTGATGGGGCACCGGGTCCGACGCAGCCTCGTGCCGATGTAGGTGTCTCTTCCCGCCTCATACCGCAAGGTACGATTGTTGCCGGTCGGTATCGTATGGAGTCATTCCTCGCCGGTGGAGCATTTGCTGCCGTGTATGCTGTCTGGGACCTGCACATGCGGCGACGCGTGGCGATGAAGGTCTATCCGACAAGCGCCAGGATGATTCCGCTGGACGAGGCGCGCTTACAAGGCACGGTGCAGCATCCGAATATTATGCCCTTGTATGATCAGTGCGTTGACCCGCTTTTGGAAATCACCGGTCTGGTCATGCCGCTCTTTCCGGGGTGTGACTTGCAGGTGCTGTTAGATACGCATGGTCCGCTGCCGTTTCGGACGGCGTTGCTCTGCCTGGATCAGATTTGTAGCGCCGTCGATTATCTGTGGGCTCGCCGTCAGGTGGCACATGGGGATATCAAACCGGGCAATATCTGGGTAACCCAGAGCGGGGCCGCCTTATTGATGGATTTCAATGTGCCGGGGCAGGCCATACGGTTTCCCGATTGCAGTTTCGGCACGCCGGGCTTCACTGCTCCCGAGGTCTTCCAGGGGCAGAGTGATGCGCGCAGTGATGTTTTTTCTCTGGGTTGTCTCCTGTATACCTGCTTGACCGGAGTCCCGCCGTTCGCCAATGACATCGATGCGGGAAAAGGACGCTATGTACCCCCGACCCGCATACGCCCGGAGATACTTCCGGCGCTGGCAACCGTTATTGACCACGCACTCAACGTCGATCCGGAAACTCGCTACCAATCCGCACGTGAACTGCGTTCCGCCTTACGTACGCATCGTTATCGCTCCGGCACAGCAGCTGGACGATACGGGCACTTCATTTGGGACATGACGGTCTCGTTGTGTGAGGTCACGTGGCATTGCCTGCGCCTGGCAGGTCGGTTATGTTGGCATGTGCTGCGCTATGCTCTATACCGCCCGAAAGATGCACTCATCCTGGGCAGTATTCTCGCCATTCTGCTTTGGTGGTGGCACCGCGATCTCCTGCGGTTATGGCAGCACTACCGTTTTCCTGCCGTTCTTGTGGCCGGCATCCTCCTTGGTACGCTGTGCGTGTCACGTTTTTTGCACCGTCGCAAGTTCAGATGAACAGCACTGAGGATACGGCCTTGCTGTATGAGGGGAAAAGCCCTATACTAGCGTATCTCTCGTTGAACACAGCGATTGCGTAACCTCGCAATCCCCCCAAAACCGGGGGAGGTTACGCAAGGTCAGTTTGAGCGTAGATGTGTATGAATTGCACAAAAATTACCGAGTGTCGGTGCCTTTTTTGCGTAAGCGTCATGAGGTTACGCAAAGGTACGCTCAAAATATGATCGAGGGGGTTGCAACGTGGGAGTGAATGCCGAAGGCTTTGAAACAAGTGTCATCGCGATGAATGACTGTGCGAATTCGAGTTGCAACGTGGGAGTGAATGCCGAAGGCTTTGAAACGACCAACAATCTGCAAGACCAAGTTGGAACGACGCGTTGCAACGTGGACGTGAATGCCGAAGGCTTTGAAACACCAAACTCCCCACGTGACTCCCAAATGGGATCATCGCTGTTGCAACGTGGACGTGAATGCCGAAGGCTTTGAAACAGAACACGAAGCGTCTTGGTAAAGAAAGATTGATG
>DASXVL010000711.1:0-1877 GCA_036504255.1 Armatimonadota bacterium
AGCCCGGCCGTCTTTTTATGCCCAAGAGCGGCCGGGCTCGCGCCCAGTTCCAAACAGTGACTACAACTCCGGCGCCTTACTCTACCGCTTCATAGGTCTGCGCAACTGCGGTGAACTCGTCCTTCAGTTTGGCGTACAAACGGCGGAAGATCGGGTAGTAGCGCTCGTACACGGCGGCGTGCGCCGGTATCGGTGCAGTGCGATCGACGACGGCGATGGTCTGCGCGCAGGCCGATTGCACGCTCAGGTAAATGCCGGTACCCACCCCGGCGAGCAACGCGACGCCGAAGGCCGGGCCTTCATCGATATTGATGGTGACGCACTCGCGGTTGTAGATGTCGGCCTGAATTTGCCGCCACACCAGGCTGCGCGCGCCACCGCCGGAGAGACGAATCTGCGACGGCTCGACGCCCATCTCGCGGAAGATTTCCAGCGAGTCGCGCAGGCCGTAGGCCACGCCTTCCAGCACCGAACGCACCATGTGCGCCTTGTTGTGGCGCAGCGTGAGGCCGAAGAAGACGCCACGCGCGTAGGGATCGGGGTAGGGGCAACGCTCGCCGGTGAGGTAGGGCAGGAAGATGAGCCCCTCGCTCCCGGCAGGAGCAGTCGCTGCTTCCTGCGTGAGAATCTCGTAGGGATCGACGCCCATGGTGCGCGCCACGCCGCTCTCCGAATTGGCGAAGGTGTCGCGGTACCAGCGCAGCGAGCCGCCCGAAGAGAGCTGCACGCCCATGACGTGCCACTCGCCGGGCACGGCGGCGCAGAAAGTGTGCGTGCGCAGTTGCGCGTCGGTATAGGGTTTGCGCATGTGCGCGAAGAGCACGCCGGAGGTGCCGATGGAGCAGGAGGCGATGCCTTCCTCGACGATGCCGTTGCCCACCGCGCCCGCCGCCTGATCGCCGCCGCCGCCGACCACCGGGGTGCCGGCCTTCAGCCCGGTGAGCGCCGCCACCTCGGCGGTAATCTGTCCGCTCACTTCCGGCGACTCATAGACTTGCGGGAGCATCTCTAGCGTGACGTTGCACGCCGCCAGCATGGCGTCCGACCAGGCGCGCTTGGTGACGTTGAGCAGCGCGGTGCCCGAGGCGTCGGAGACTTCCGTGGCGAATTCGCCGGTGAGCATGAAGCGCACGTAATCTTTCGGCAGCAGAATCTTCTTCACCCGCGCCCACGCCGCCGGTTCCTTTTGCTGCAGCCAGACGATCTTCGGCGCGGTGAAGCCGGTGAGCACCGGGTTGAGCGTCTCGGCGACGACCGTCTCCGCGCCCGCGCGCTCGGTAATCCACGCGCATTGCTCCACCGTGCGCTGGTCGCACCAGAGCAAGGCCGGGCGGATCACCTGGTTGTCGGCATCGAGGAAGACCGAACCGTGCATCTGCCCGGAAAGCCCGATCCCGGCGATGTCGCCCGCATCGATCTTCGCGTCGGCAAGCACGCGCTGAATACCCTTTACCGAGGCCTGCCACCAGTCGGTGGGATCTTGTTCCGCCCACAGCGGGTGCGGCGTATAAAGCGGGTATTCCTCCGTCGCGCTGGCGATCTTACGGCCAGTCGTATCCACCAGCAGCGTTTTCGTGCCGCTGGTTCCAATATCAATACCGAGCAGGTAAGGCACAGTGCACCTCCGTGGGGCATGCATAAAATGGTCTCGTCTGATCAATTTGACTTAGCGATGGTCATTTCCTCTTCCGGCGGCGGGATAGTTGTCGCTTCCTTTCGGCTATTTACCGAGTGATGGCGTTGTGCCTTGACTCGGTGCTCGTAGCGCGCGCCCGCTGTGGCGCGCCTGTCTCGCATGCCGATCCGTGTCCGCGAGAGCGCCAGCGCTTTCCCAAGTTGGCACCCGGCTCCCGTTTCGCCACACGGATACGGTCGCA
>DASXVL010000712.1:0-4161 GCA_036504255.1 Armatimonadota bacterium
CGGCTCGAACCCTTCCAAACGGTGCTGTTGCCCCATCGCCGCTGCAAGGCACGCGATGTCTCTCTACGCTATATCATTTCAGACGGTTATCCGCAGTGACAATCGTCCTTGCAGCAAGTCGTGGGGTGGTCATGGTCGTCGTCCTGGTGCGCGTGCGCTTCCGGCGCGCCGTGCATGAGCCGCAACCCATTCAGCGTCACGACGATTGATGCCCCCATATCCGCCAATACCGCCATCCACAGCGTGAGCCATCCGGGCACGATGAGAGCCAACGCGACTCCCTTAATGGCCAGGGCGATGATAATATTTTGCTTAATGACCTGCAGCGCGCGACGGCTCAAGCGCATGGTGTACGGCAATTTCGTCAGGTCGTCGGCCATCAAGGTAATGTCCGCAATTTCCAACGCCGTATCCGTGCCCGCCACACCCATGGCGATACCGACGGAAGCCGTCGCCAGCGCGGGAGCATCGTTGATACCATCGCCCACCATGCCGACCGCGCCGTACTGCTCACGTAACGCGGTGACCGCCCCCGCCTTCTCCTCGGGCAGCAAATCCGCCCGCACATCATCGATCCCCAGTGTTGCGGCAATCTGCTCGCCGGTCACCCGGTGGTCACCGGTCAAGAGCACGATGTGCCGAATACCCGCCGCGTGCAAGTCCTGCATCACGGCACGCGCGTGCGCACGCGGCACATCGGCGGCGGCCACCACCCCCAGTACCCGCCGCCCCTGCGCGACCAGCACCGCGGTGTGGCCACGCGCCTCAGCGGCGTGCATCATCGCTTCCACCGCGCCAATACCCAATTCGAGTTCCGCGAAGAAGCGCCGATTGCCTATATAGGCTGCTTCCCCCCGCAGGGACGCTTGCGCGCCGCGCGCCGGCCAGGAGATATGATTCTCCGAGACCGGGATGGCTACGCCGGCTTTCGCGGCATACTGCAACACGGCTTGCGCCAGCGGGTGGGATGAACGCTCCTCAACGGCCGCGGCAACCGCCAGCAGTTCCAGCGGATCGACCCCCTGCGCGGGCAGCAAATCCGTCACTTCAGGGTGCCCGGTCGTCAACGTTCCGGTCTTATCGAAGGCCATCACCGTCAACCGACCGGCCTGCTCCAGGTACGCCCCACCTTTAATCAGCACGCCGTGCCGCGCGGCATTGCCGATAGCCGAGACGATGGCGACCGGGGTGGAGATAACCAGAGCGCAGGGACAGGCGACGACGATCAGCGCCAACGCGCGATAGATCCAGGGGAACCATGCTTGATGCGCGACCAGCGGCGGCAACACGGCCACGAGCAGGGCGGTGACCAGTACGATGGGGGTGTAGTAGCGCGCGAAGCGATCCACGAACGCCTGCGATGGCGCGCGGCGCGCCTGCGCCTCTTCGACCAGATGGATGATCTTGGCCAGCGCCGTGTCGTCCGCGCACGCGGTCGCGCGCACTTCAAACGCGCCCATGGTGTTCAGTGTCCCCGCATAGACGGGCTCACCCGGCGCTTTCTCCACCGGCAACGACTCCCCGGTGATGGCCGCCTGGTTGATGCACGATTTCCCCGCGACGACGATACCATCGACGGCGATCTTCTCGCCCGGCTTCACGATGACCAGATCGTGCACCTGCACCTGCGCCACCGGCAGCATCCGCTCAACCCCATCACGCCGCACCAGCGCCTCCTGCGGCGCGAGCTCCATGAGGCCACGGATCGACTGGCGCGTTTTCTCCATGGTATACGATTCGAGCAAATTGCTCACCGAGTAGAGGAAGGCCACCGTCGCCGCCTCGTTCCACTCGCCGATAGCGCTCGCGCCAATGACGGCGATGGTCATCAAGGCGTTCATGTCAAAAACGCCGCTTTTCAAGGAGAGCAGGCCCCTGCGGATGGTCCAAAGGCCGCCGACAAGAATAGCGGCGATATAGAGCGGCAACGTGATGTCGCGGGACAGGTATGCCAGCGACAAGCCCCAAGCGAGCACGACGAGCAGGCCGGAGAGCAATGTGGTGAGCAGGCGATAATGCGTCTGCAGAAATGTTTGGCGCCGGGCGGGCCCGCGCTCAGCCTCCGGTGTCGCGTCATACCCGGCGACACGAATCTGCTGCAGGATGGCGGTCATCGGCAATTGGTGCCGTATCGTCAGTTTGGCCGACACGAAATTCAGCGCGACGTCCTCGACACCCGGCATCACTTGCAGGCGATGTTCCAGCTTGGCGGCGCAATCCGCGCAGGTTAATCCGGTCACGCGAAACGTCTGTGTGACGGGCGGTTCATTCCCGGCCATCTGCGTCTTCTGCTGCATAGCTACCTCATTTCCCCGCTGCCTCGCATGGTGGCGTGCGCTGACTTTCCTGCACATGCGCCAGTCCCTGGCTGATCACATGCATCACATGCGCATCGTCCAGAGTGTAAAACACGAATTTCCCTTCGCGCCGATACTTAACTAAGCGCATGGCACGCAACAAGCGCAGGTGGTGCGAGATCGCCTGTACCGACATTTGCATGATATGCGCGAGGTCGCAGACGCACAACTCCTCGCGCGACAAACAATACATGATCTTTGCGCGCGTTTCATCGCTCAACGCTTTGAACAGGGTACCGAGCCCTGCGGCTCGGCCCACTTCCCCGCGTAAGCGACGCACCTTCGCCTCATCCGCGCCACAAACCTCGCACAGATCCGCGTTATGCGTCTCGCCACCCCATGCACTCATCAACACGCTGCTTTCAATAAAGTCTTTACTTTAGTGATATAATATCCCGCACCGCCAAAAAAATCAAACAGGGCTGCTGACGATGGGGCATATCGTGCACAATAGGAAACGGACGCTCATCATTGTCTGACTGATGAGCGTCCGCGCTGGACAAAAATCATGAGGGGATTACTTCGCGATCAGATACATCCGATGCGTGCGTATCAGCGGCAGTAGTCCTTCCACCATGGCCATCAGGAAGGGCGACGCCAGCGCCAAGCGTCGAAACACCGGCGGCAAGTTCAACGAACGCACGCGTATCTTCCGACTCGCAAAGAGACGGCGAACCTCAGATGGCAGCACGCCACGCGTATCCGGGTTACGCGGGTCGGCGATGCAGAAATCATACACCATGACATAGCCGCCGGGTTTCGTCACCCGCAGCATCTCCGACGCCAGATGAGACCGCGCGGACTGGTCGAGAATCGATGAAAAGACCGTATTCGCCGACACCAGGTTCTGCGAAGCGTCCGCAAAGGGAATATTCCATCCGCTGGCATGACGCAGATCCATGTGGGGAGCGAGTTGCTGGGCGGCCTCCACCCGATCGCGCAGCAAATCAATCCCGTGCAATTGCTCGGCCGGCACTCCCCATTCCATGAGTGTCCGCAGCCAGCCACCGGCCCCACAGCCGACATCCAATGCTTCTATCGCTGAGAGGTCATACCATCCGCACGCCGTAAGCAACGCAGCCGCGACGGAACGGATGCGATACCGCTCAAACATCACACTTTGCTGATGCCAACTATATAAGCGCGGCTTACCTGACTGCTTCCGCTTTTCAAACGCAAGCGAGATGCGTTCTTCCTCCACGGCGAACTGGCTTTTACTGCTGGCCATCTCTACCTCCAACCGATGTGTTAGACCTGCGCATATTCGGCGGGCTTAGTCCCCGCGCTTTCGGCGATCTGCAGCGCCAAATCGGTATGTTCCCAGCGCACGTCCAGGTCGATGCGACCGAAATGGCCGTAGGCCGCCGTGTCGGCATACTGCGGGCGGCGCAAATCCAGCGTGCGGATGATGCCCTGCGGCGTCAAGTCGAAGAAGTCGCGCACCAGCGCCACGATCTGCGCGTCGGGGATGCGTCCGGTGCCGAAGGTCTCCACGAAGATGCCCAATGGCGTCGCTTCCCCGATGGCATAGGCGATTTCCACTTCCAGCCGTTCCGCCAGCCCTGCCGCCACCAGATTCTTCGCAATGTAGCGCATCATATACGCCGCGCTGCGGTCTACCTTGGTGGGGTCTTTGCCGGAGAACGCGCCCCCGCCATGCCGCCCCATGCCGCCATAAGTATCTACGATGATCTTGCGTCCCGTGAGCCCGGTGTCACCCACCGGCCCCCCCACGGTGAACGTCCCGGTCGGATTCACCAGCAGCGCCAGGTCGTCCGGACACATTCCGAGCGGGCCGAGCACC
>DASXVL010000713.1:0-6470 GCA_036504255.1 Armatimonadota bacterium
ACCATGTCCAGCACGCCGGTGATGCCGGAATGCAGGAAGGTGGAATCGCCGATGACGCCCACGATTTTCGCGGGATCGAGTCCGGCTTTCTCCATACCGTGCGCAATGCCGATCGATGCGCCCATGCAGACGCAGGTGTCGAGCGCAGAGAGCGGCGGCGTGACGCCGAGCGTGTAGCAGCCGATGTCACCGCTCACGGTGAGGCCAAGCTTCTTCAGCGTCCAAAAGACCCCGCGATGCGGGCAGCTCGGGCATAACGAGGGCGGGCGCTGCGGCAAGTCGGTGCGTGGCGTCTGTGCGCTCACCGGCAGACCGAGTCCGGCGGCCACCAGGTCGGGCGTCAATTCGCCGAAGAGCGGGAAGTGTTCTTTGCCGGTGACCGTGATGCCGGCGGCGCGCAATTGCTCTTCGATGATCGGGTCGAGTTCTTCCACCACGTAGAGCGTCTGCACCTCGGCGGCGAACGCACGGATGGCGTCCAGCGGCAGCGGGTAGACCATGCCGAGTTTCAGCACGCTGGCCTCGGGGGCGACTTCGCGCACATACTGATAGTTGATGCCGCTGGTGATGATGCCCACGGCGCGGTCGCGATATTCGGCGCGGGTGATGGCGGCAGTATTCGCCCAGTCGCGCAGGCGCAGCAAGCGGTCTTCCACCACCAGGTGGCGTTTGCGCGCGAAGGCGGGGATCATGACATATTTCGTCGGGTCGTGCGGCGCCACGGGGGCGGGAATGGAGGTGTCCGCCGGGGCCTCATGCACGGTGCTTTTCCCGTGCGACAGGCGCGTGGTGGTGCGCAGCAGCACCGGGGTATCGAACTGCTCGGACAGCGCGAACGCCAGCCGGGTGAATTCATAGGCTTCCTGGGAATCCGATGGTTCGAGCAGCGGAATCTTCGCCGCGCGGGCATAGTGGCGGCTGTCCTGCTCGTTTTGTGAACTATGCATGCCTGGGTCGTCGGCCACCAGAATGACCAACCCACCGGCCACACCGGTATACGCCACGGTAAAGAGCGGGTCGGCGGCGACGTTGAGACCGACGTGCTTCATGGTGACCAGGGCGCGACGCCCCGCGAAAGCGACACCGATGCCGACTTCCAAGGCCACCTTTTCATTAGGAGCCCACTGGGCCGTTCCGCCATCCAGCGTGGTCAGCGTTTCGAGTACTTCCGTGCTCGGGGTGCCCGGGTATCCGATCCCAAGCGCAACGCCGGCGTCGCGCGCGGCGCGCGCAATCGCCTGATTACCGGTTAATATCAAATCCACAGTTGTCAGCTCCCGCGTCATTATCCGAGATATCCGTCGCCCGCGTCAATAGAACGTATGCGTGTTAGCCATGATTTCAGGCCATGTACGGGACTTGGCATTGTGACTTGTCACCGCTCTCTCGGGCACTTCACAGGAGGAAAACGAGCAGGGGCATGCCGAATAGAGTGAGAAAGCAATTTTTGACCACGTTATCTGGAGGCTTACCTAATTATGGCGAAAGTCGCATCGCGTTATCTGGTGGTCCATCCCTGGGCCGTTATCGAGGAAGGGTTTCATGCCGATCATGCGCGTGAGTCCGAATCCATCTTTTCCGTAGCGAACGAATTCATGGGGGTGCGTGGCTATTTTGACGAGGGCTACAGCGGCGCGCGTTTGCAGGGCAGCTATATCAATGGCGTCTACGAGGAAAAGCCCATCGAGCACCCGTTCCTGCTCAAAGGGCTGGCGACGCGCTCGTGCATCATGGTCAACACGGTGGACTGGCTCTTTACCCGCCTGACGGTCGATGGCGAGACGCTCGACCTGGCGACGAGCCGCGTGCGCGATTTCGTGCGGCGGCTGGATATGCAGACCGGCACGATGACACGCGACTTCATCTGGGAGACGGCCAGTGGCAAGGCGCTGCGCGTCAGCTTTGCCCGCTTCACCAGTATGGTCGCCTCGTCGCTCGCCTATCAGCGGGTCACTATCGAGGCCTTGAACAGCGCGGGCACCGTGCAGGTGCAGAGCGGCCTGGACTTCTCGCAGCCGCACGAGCACATGTTCGGCCGCAACGTTTGGCAGTGCACGCGGAAAGCGGCCGACGCGGGTACTTACGCGATTCTCGCGCAAACCGAGAGCAGCGGCCTGCAGGCGTTTTCCAGCTTTCAACTGCAGACCACCGCCGCCATCGCCCCCCAGGTGGTGGAAGACGACAAATATATCGGCGTCACCTTTGAGCTGGCGCTCGCGCCGGGCGTGCCGGTGACCTTCGATAAGCTGGTCGCCAACCACGCCGTGAAAGAGCCGGGCGTTGACCCGGAGCAGGTCTGGCAAGACGGGATGGCGCGCGCGGCGGAATATCACGCGCTCAGCTACGAGATGGCCTGGCAGCAGCACAAGGCCTATTGGGATGACGTCTGGACGCGCTTTGACCTGACGGTGGAGGGTGACCCGGAGACGCAGCAGGGCGTGCGCTTCAATATCTTCCATTTGCACCAGACCTACCACGGCAACGACCCGACGTTGAACATCGGGCCGAAAGGGTTGACCGGCGAGGTCTACGATGGCTGCACCTTCTGGGATACCGAGGCGTACTGCTCGCAGTTCTTCCTCTTTAATAACCCCACGGCGGCAAAGAACCTCATCAAATATCGCCACCACCAGCTCCCCGGCGCGCTGGAGCGGGCGAAGCAGGTCGATTGCAAAGGCGCCAAGTTCCCCTTCGTCACCATGGATGGCACGGAGTCGTGCGGCCTCTGGCACTGGGGCAATACGGAAATTCATATCGACGCGGCGGTGGCGTATTCCATCTGGCACTACGTCAACATCAGCGAAGATACCGAATTCCTCTACCGCGAAGGCATCGAGCTCTTGCTGTTAATCAGCCGCTATTACGCGAGCCGTGGCGGCTGGAACGCGCAGGGCGAATTCGGCATCATGTCGGTCTGCGGCCCCGATGAATTCCATTGCATGGTCAACAATAACAGCTACACGAACTTCATGGCGCGCAAAGCCTTCGCCTACACGCTGCAGGTCATCGACGAGATGCAGCGCAGCGCGCCCGCGTTGTTGGATACGGTGCGCGGTAAAGTGGCGCTGCAGCCGGAGGAGGTCGCGGAGTGGCGTCGCATCGTCGAACATATGCGCCTGCCCTATGCGCCGGAGAGCGGTCTCTACGAGCAACACGACGGGTATTTCCTGCTGCCGCATCTGGATATGGAGACCGTGCCCATCGAGGAGATCCCGCTCATTCGCCACTGGTCGTTCGAGCGTTTGTCCTGGTATGACCTCATCAAGCAACCGGACGTGTTGCTCTTCATGTTCTTCCATAACCAGGAGTTCTCGCGCGAGACCAAGCGGAAGAATTACGCCTACTACGAACCGCGCTGCTCGCACGAGTCCTCGCTCTCGCCCGCCGTGCATTCCATTCTGGCGGCCGAGTTGGGGCTGCATGAGGAGGCGTACAAGTTCTGGCAATTCGCCGCGCGCCTTGACCTCGATGACTATAACCGCAATACTTGGGAAGGCTTGCACGTCACCGCGATGGGCGCCACGTGGATGAATTTTATCTATGGCTTCGGTGGGCTGCGTTCCGATGGGCCGGTGCTGGCCTTCCAGCCGTATTTGCCAGCACGGTGGACCGCGTTCAGCTTCCGCCTGCAATATCGCGGTTCGATCCTAAGCGTCACCGTCTCCGGCGCGGGGGCGACCTTCGCCGTGGTCAGCGGCGCGGCGATCCCCATCAAATTCTTCGGTCAGGATTATCTGATCGAGGGCGCGGGCATCACCCTGCCGATTCCCGCCGTGCACCCGGAGGATGCGTTGGCGAACGCCTAGCGGAGGCGGGGGACAACAGCACCGTTTGGAAGGGTTCGAGCAACGCGAGTCCCGCCGTTCCCCTGCGTACAATGTACAGAAAGAGCAAACAACATGGATATTTCCGGCGTTATTTTTGACCTTGACGGCGTCATCGTCTCCACGGACGATTGTCATTATCTCGCGTGGAAGCGCATGGCGGACGAAGAGGGGATCTATTTCGATCGCGAGATCAACATGCGCTTACGTGGCGTGAGTCGCATGGAGAGCCTGGCGATCATTCTGGAGCGGGCGGAGCGCAGCTATGCCGACGAGGAAAAAGTCGCGCTGGCGACGCGCAAGAATGGCTACTACCGCGAGCTGATCGAGAAGCTCACTCCGGCGGACCTGCTGCCGGGCGTGCTGGACTTTCTCAGCGCGTTGCGCGCGCGCGGTGTCAAAATGGCCATCGGTTCATCGAGTAAAAATAGTCCCGTGATTCTGGAGCGCATCGGCCTGGGCCACTATTTCGAGGCGACGGCGGACGGCAACGATATCTCGCGCAGCAAACCTGACCCGGAAGTCTTTCTGCTGGCCGCGACGCGCTTGGAGCTGACCCCGGCGCAGTGCCTGGTGGTGGAAGATGCCGACGCCGGCATCGAGGCGGCATTGGCCGCCGGCATGCGCGTGCTCGCGGTGGGCGCCGCCGCGCAAAATCTGCGTGCGACGCTCCGTGCGGTGGATCTAGCGGCCATTACCGTCGATGACGTGCTCGCCGCACCGATGGCGACGGCGTAAGGTCACCCGCCATCCCGGGAGTTGGGCACGGCGGGACTTGCTGCGCTCGAACCCTTCTAATCCGTGCTGTCGCCAGCAGCCTAGCCTGGCGTCCTTAGCACTGTTTGGAAGGGTTCGAGCCGCAGCGAGACCCGCTCTCCTGCAGGCCGCAACCGGCGCTCAATGCATGCCGCAGCGGCGGTTTGTCGCAGTTACCTTCGTTGACACTCAAAACAGCGGCACGTATAATGCGAAGATGCTGGCCCGGCTAACGATCCGGGCCCTATGCTTGGAGCTCGACAACTTCTCATGCCCTTCCACGAGTTACATCCGTCGCTTCCCACATGGATGTCGGCGCTCGAATCACACCTGGCGTCGTTGTTCGACGGTGAATTTGCCGCACTCCATGATGCCGGGCTCACGGTAGTTGGGTCGCGTGGCAAACGCCTGCGTCCCGCGCTCTTGCTGCTGTCCTGCGCCTGTTTCGGCGAAGTCGATACTCGCGCCATCGCCAATGCCTGCCTGGTCGAACTGGTCCATACCGCGTCGCTAGTGCACGATGACGTCGTCGATGAAGCGGATTTTCGCCGTGGGGCCCCCGCCGCCCACGTGCGCTGGGGTAACAAATTTTCCATCCTGCTTGGCGATTTTCTGCTGGCGCGGGTGTTTGAATTGGCAACCGCGGATGGCGACCCCGCCGTGCTGCGCATGCTCGCGCCGACCGCATCCGCGATGGGGCGGGGCGTCATCCTCGAACTTTCCCACCTCGACATCGACGCCGATGAAGCGACATACTGGCGTGTCATTCACGGAAAGACTGCCGCGCTATTTGCCACGACGACGGGTCTGGGGGCATTGATCGGCGGCGCTGACGCAGCGCAGCAACAATGCATGCGGCAGTTGGGCGAAGCGTTTGGCTATGCATTCCAGTTAGCCGATGATTTGCTGGATTTATCCGGGGCGGCCCAGGACACCGGCAAGCCGCAGGGTACGGATTGGCGGCAAAGCCGTGCGACACTCCCCTTGCTCTACGCAATGCGGCACGCCCCCGAGTCTGTCGCCGCACAGATACGGGCGTTGTGGGCACACAGCCCTTTGCGCGAAGACGATTTACAGGACCTGAAATGTCTGGTCGACCGCTACCAAGGGTTTGAGTACGGGTGGGGGAAGGTAAAGGAATATTTAGCGGACGCGTCGCGTTGCGTGGCACAACTCCCTGATAGTCGCGGGCGCGAGGCGTTGCGGCTGCTGTGTACGGACGAATTTCCGCTGCCGGTGTTACCCTCGGTACGCTGACCGGGTTGCTGCGCTGTCGGTCAGGCTGCTCATTGTGAGGTAAGTTTTGTGATCTTTTCGCGCCAATGTCGCATCATAGTATTGATTGTCGGGCTCCTGGGGCTCTCGCTCGCCGTGCGCGCGCAGGATGAGGAACGGGTGGCCGGTGCGGAGACGATTATCACGCGCGCCCAGGCGTTGGGTGACAAGCAAGACTACAATGGCGCCGTGAATATGCTGCGGCAAGCGCTGGAACGCTATCCGACCTATCCTCGACTCTACCAAACACTCGCGGATTGGCAGATGACGCGTGCCGTCGCGCAGAAGTCGGGCGCTAACGCGGCCAAGGGCGCCATTTCGCCTTTCGATATACAAGAGATTTTTGACACCCTAGGCCTGGCGATGATGTATTTGCCCGATGTATGTGACACGCGCCAGCGGGTGAGCGCCCTGATTAGCGAAAGCTTCCCCGTGCAACTGGGTACCTATGGCCCGCTGGCGTTGCCGGCCGTACCGACACCATTTACCTTCACCTTGAGTGATCCGCGTTTGCCCGCAAACCAGCGTGGCCCGCAACAAGGCCTGGTGACCATGCAGCCGCTGCCGGTGAGCGACGCCTATGTGCGCGACCCGAAATACGGCGCGAATGATAAA
>DASXVL010000714.1:0-3178 GCA_036504255.1 Armatimonadota bacterium
CATTGTGCGTGTTTTCAGGGGACGTTGCGGATGGGCTTGTTGGGGCGACATCCTGCAAGCATCCCTCTGGAGAGGAAAACTCACCGATGCCAGCGCTCACCTCTCCAAGTATTGCGTACCCTTCGAATACTGAGTGATAAACCTGGGGCCGCAACATGAAGCCCTGTTTGTGCTGTTAGGCGTACATGTGCGTGGGTCAGCTAGCCTCCGGGAGCTGGAGACCTGGTGAAAGTTTGCATTGAGCGGCAGGGCTTTGTTCGCTTGGGAAAACTTTATGGTATAATTCCACGGTTATGGGTATTTCGCAGACATTATCGTCGTCATTCGTCGTAGAAGGCATCGGGTTACATAGCGGTCAACCTGTACGTGTCGAAGTACGCCCGGCAGTGATACCGCAGGGACGTGTGTTCTATCGGGATGGGGTGGCCATTCCCGCGCTTACGGACTTTGTGGTCGATACGCGCCGCTGTACCACACTCGGCCGCGATGGACAGACGGTGGGCACGGTCGAGCATTTATTAGCCGCCTTGATGCTGGCGGGTATCGACCATGCTGACATTATTGTCGATGGCCCTGAATTGCCCGCCTTGGATGGCTGCGCGCAACGTTGGTCAGCGGAAATTGCCGCGGCAGGAGTTTGTCGGGGTGAGGTGGAAATACCTAGCATCAATATTGTCGAGCCGCAGTGGATCGTCGATGGGGAGAGTCAGTTTTTTCTGTTACCGGCTGACGACCTGCTGCTCTATGCGGCGGTGTCCATTCCTGATACCATCGCGACCCAGATGCTGGCGGGCGGCGCGTTGACTCGGCCGGAGGTGCGTGAACAACTCCTCCGCGCGCGCACGTATGGCTTGGCGTCGGAAGTGGCGGCCTTGCTTGAGGCGGGCTTGGCATTGGGCGGCACGTTGGATAACGCCGTGGTGTTGACCAATGACGGATACCTGAATCCGAACGTGTGGCCTGAAGAACCGGCCTGGCATAAAGTGCTGGATCTGCTTGGCGATCTGGCGCTCACCGGTGCGCGGCTGACCGGTCAGATTCTGGCGGTGCGTGGTGGGCATCGTAGTCATGTGGCGTTGGCAGCTCGACTGCGGCAGCAATGCCCGGCATGCGCGCGACACGCCTGTCCGTGTTGAGGAGGCGCGCGGCGCGCAGGGTGGTCTGCGCGTGCAGTATGTTTTTAGGAGGCAAGACGGTTGGATATTGTGCAGATCATGTCGACCATTCCTCATCGGTATCCTTTTTTATTGGTCGACCGCATTCTTGAATTAGAACCAGGAAAACGTGCCGTCGGCATAAAAAACGTTACACGGAATGAAGAATTTTTTAATGGTCATTTCCCTGGCAATCCCATCATGCCCGGCGTGCTGATTGTCGAACACGCAGCACAGGTTGGCGGCATCTTATTGCTGGCCACAAAAGGGTATGAAGGGAAATTAGCGCTCTTTGCGGGTATCGATGAAATGAAGTTTCGCCGCAAAGTCGTGCCAGGTGATCAAATTGTGACGGAAGTCACGATCCTCCGGGTCAGCGGTCGCGCGGGCAAAGTGCACGTGGTGAGCCGTGTGGAGGGCGAGGTGGCAGCAGAGGGGCAGTACACCTTTATGCTCGTTCCCGACCCGGTACGCGAACAGCCCCCCGGAAAGGAAGCATAGCCCGTGAACATTCACCCCACCGCGATTGTGGATTCGGGGGCTGAACTGGGCGCTGATGTGGTAGTCGGACCCTACAGCGTGGTTGACGCGCATGTGGTCATCGGCGCACGCACAGTCGTGGGCGCACATGTCCATCTAACTGGCTATACCACAATCGGCGAGGACTGTGCCATTCACAGCGGCGCCGTTCTTGGTGAGCCTCCCCAGGATCGCAAGTATCACGGGAAACAGCGGAGCTATCTGAATATTGGGCACCGCAACATTATCCGTGAATTTGTGACGATGCATCTCGCTGTTGGCGAGGGCAATGCCACAACCGTTGGCGACGACAATATGCTCATGGCGTACTGCCATGTCGGGCATAATTGTGTGATCGGCAACAATGTGTGCATGGCGAACTATGTCGGTCTCAGTGGCGGATGCCATATCGATGACCGGGTGGTACTGGGCGGCATGTGCGGCATTCATCAAAATGTCCACATCGGTCGCTTAGTGATGGTGGCCGGCTATTGTAAAGCCACCCATGATGTCCCACCGTTTGTCATTATCGATGGACCGCCTTCCAAGCTGTACGGCTTGAATACGGTCGGTCTGCGGCGTGTCGGGTTTTCTGCTGAGCTGCGTGCGCATTTGAAACAGGCATTCCGTCTCGTGTGTCATGGCCAGCGCAATTTGACCGCGGCGTTGGCAGAAGCGCGGCAGGTTATTCCTCCGCTGCCGGAAGTGGAAGAATTCTTCCACTTTATGGAACGGTCCGGGCGAAGCGGACGGCATCTGGAAGCCGTCGTACGCGCCCATTGATATCCGATCATGCTCTGTGCTGGTGACGTTCTGCGGGGAAGGGCAACCTGGACACCTCGCTCCAATGCGGAATAATCCATGCACCCGGACGGCGGCTATTAGCCGCCGTCCTTCGTTTTGGTCAGTAAGCATCCGCTCCGACTTCCACGGTCGCGCGCGATCCATCCGGCGCCTTGAGCACAATCCTGCCCACCGAGAGCAAGGAACCTCGCTCACTGATGATTAATTCTTCCCCGTCAATGGTGGTACTCTCGACGGTGATGCCGTTCGGGAAGGGGGCGCTTAACTTCGGAAGGGGTTCCGGTTGCGCTTGTTGCGACCCCGGCGCGACGACCCAACGCACCACCCGAATTTCCGAGGAGTTGAGGCACAGCAGTATGCTATAGGGACGATCATCCCGTTGGGCACTGGTCATCACCTGCTGCACACGCGCACGGAGCGCCGGTGGCCCCTGTTGTACGGCCGGGGCCGCGAACAGGTGGAGCGTTGGTCTCGCCAGCAACGCCGCCAGCAGTACGAGGAAGATGGCGGCCCCGTAATGTCTGAACCTGCTCAGTTGCCATCCCTGTGCTGTGCACGCCATGCCATCGCCTCCTGCGGTGCGCGAATTCCTCTTTTAGCAGCTGCACGAACAGTCTCTGGTCGGTCGGGCATCGATCTTTTCGCGTCTGGCGGCGTTGGCGTGTCGGCCATGTATGTCGTCATACATGCGCCGACACGCC
>DASXVL010000715.1:0-14900 GCA_036504255.1 Armatimonadota bacterium
CCCCCCGCAAAACACGAAAAATCCTCCGCGATCCGGCAACGCCTATTTTGAAAACAGTTTCTACGGCTTGCGTGCGACATAGTAAATGCGTTCCGAGCGTGGGCCCACCGGCAAAAAGGATAAATCATCAAAAGCGTCGAGAAACTCGAACCCCGCCTCACGCAGAAAGCGAATAACGTCCGCATGGCGATGCGCGCGTTCTTTATGCACTTCACGGAACACTTTGCCGTTTGGTAAGTAGAACTGCATATCGACGGTGGCCATACGTGTACGTTTGTTATATTGCGCGGTCCAGACGTGTTTCACGTCTGCTTCATCATCCCATAGGTTATCCTGCGTGAAGAGGTTCTTTTCTAGGGCGTACTCACCGTTCAGGTCGAAGATGAACCCGCCACCAGGGGTGAGCGTGCGATGGACCGCAGCAAAGGCATCCTGCAAGCCCTTGGCCGTCAGCAGATAATTAAAGCTATCAAAAAGACAGACGGCCAGATCGACCTGGTACGGCAAGCGGAGTTGCGTCGCGTCCTGCACGTCGAAGGTGACCTCCCCTACCCCGGCATCGGCGGCTTTCCGTCGGGCAATCTCGATCATGGGCGCGGAAATATCCACGCCCGTCACTTTATAACCCAGTTCCGCCAGCAAGAACGCGACGGCCCCGGTGCCTGTGGCGATATCAAGCACGGTCTTCGGCTTCCAGCTATAGCGTTTACAGATCTTGCGCAGGTATTGCCCCCACTGCCGGTAGGGTACCACCGACATGATTTCATCATAGTACGGGGCAATGCTATCAAACTGGTCGGCAAAGGTCAGGTCGTCGGTCATAGCGGTTCTCCAGACACGTCGCGCACGGGGCCATGAGCTGAACCCCGTGCGACGCGATGTTATTATAGCTTGTGTAGGCGGTGCGCCGGTTACGGCAAGAGCGAACGGCTGACACCGATGATGTGCCCTTGCAGTGTGGCGCTCCCCGGCTGTGTATGAATGCTGCGTACATCACACTGAATTGGCCAGGCTGAAAGGTCAACCACCGGATTAATCATGGTCAGCGCATTTTGCACTTCTTTGAGATCAAACGAAAAGTTTTTAATCGAGACTTTCTTGACCTGAAAATCGACTTTGCCCACAGCGCTCGACGGCGTCAGCATGCCGGTGGCCTTCATGGGTAGGCGCTGATTGATGACCGGAACCACGGCTTCTCCCGTCAATTCCGTCGCCGCATCGCTGCCGGCTAAAAAATGCACGGACACCGAATCTAGCGGAATTATCTTAAAGCCGCCCAGACTACCGCCACGTGTATGCAGGTATTCCGTCACTTCCTTGTCGGTGACCTTGAGCAGATAACTGCCACCTCCAATGTGACGCATGCGAAACGGGGGGCCGGATACCGTGACATCGGTGAGGATTAGTTTGGCGTACGCCAACGTCGGGCCTTTTTTTAGTGCCAACTGCTGGCCGGATATCACTAATTTCGGTACCAGCGCTTCGCTGAAGTTGCGCAAGCGGATGGGGGAAGTCTCCACGACGAGCTTCTCCGGGTTGACGAAAAAGTTCCGCGCCAGCTGGCGCACTTGCGCGGTCATCAGGCGTTGCGCGTTGCGTTGCCACCAGATGTAGCCGCCGCCGAGAGCCAGCGCGAGTATGATGAGAAAGATGAGAAAACGTTTCATAGCCGTCCTGTGTCCTGTTCGGTCTCCCGGAGTCGTAGGCTCCCGGGATGCCCTGAATCGAATTACGTATATTGTATCGGCTTTTCGATGGTGAGGGAATAGGCGCCATTGGGCGCAAAACATCCGTGCTCCCCTTGACACACGAGCTATGTTTTTGTACTATTACCTTCGTTACTTGCCGAAGTGGCGGAATGGCAGACGCGCATGGTTCAGGTCCATGTCCTCGCAAGGGGGTGAAGGTTCGACTCCTTTCTTCGGCACCAAACTGTTTTATTTAATGCCCTATTGGTTTTCCAATAGGGCATTTTCGCATTTTCATCGTTTCATCAAGCTGTGTAGTTAGGACGACCACGACATGGGTGAGCACATTGATGGTTTGAAAGTTATCCCTGGACCGACCAGTGAAAAACCGCACGGACCGTCCCTGTATTCTCACCGCAGGCGTTTCTTCCGCGCGCTGTGTCTCGTTGTGCTTTGCAGCGCCTTGGCATTTGTCAGTTTGTGCTTGTATTTGGATCGCTTTGGCCAGTTGAATCAAGCCCGGCCCGCGCAAGCGATTATCGTACTTGGGTCTGGTGTGAGCGCCGACCATGTGCCAGGGGATAGTTTGCGCGCGCGGACGCTGTTAGCGGCGCGTTTATATCACCACGGGTTCGCGCCAAAGATTATCTGCACCGGCGGACTTGGGGACTATACCCCCACAGAAGCGGAAGCAGCCAGAACATTAGCCGTCCAACAGGGTGTCAATGCGGGCGATGTGCTGGTGGAAACGCAATCCACGAACACAATGGAAAATGCGCGCAACGCGGCGGCGATGTGCCGCCAACAAGGATGGACCAACGTCATCGCGGTCAGCGATCCCTATCACCTCTGGCGCGTGCAACGCGACTTTTCATTATACGGTATCAATGCCTACCCGTGTCCCGCTCTGCTGTGTGAACGCAACAAGCGCCTGCCGTTACGTCTTCAATGGACCGCGCGCGAAGCCCTGGCCGTCACGCGCGATGTAACACACACGGTTTCTCTGCGCGCGGTGGCCGGCATACTGAGTTGTGTGCGCTCCTGGCGTCCTTTTTAGGCGAGTCATCGGGATGCCGCCAGATAGTTGGCGACCGCGTCCTGAAGCGTGCGCGCAAAGGCTGCGCCGCTGCTATAACCATTCACCATCACGGCAAACGCCAGCCGTTCTCCGCGTGCGCTGGTGACATAACCGGCTAACGAACTGACGCCGCGCATCGTGCCGGTTTTGGCGTGCACATTCCCGTCCGCCGCCGTGCCTTGCAGGCGATGCTGCATCGTCCCATCCACCCCGGCGATGGGTAAAGCTTGCCACAATACATCGAAAGACGGCGACGCAGCCTGTGTCACGAGCACCTGCACCAGCGTGGCCGGTGACACATGACTCAAACGTGAGAGCCCACTGCCATCCACGAGTTGTAGCGTGGAAGATTTTACCGCCAGTTGGCATGCAAATTCATGCAAGAGATTCGCATACCGTTTCGCGGACGGCAATGGTGCGGATTGTTGCGCCAACAGCGTCCAACGCAGTTGCTCGGCGATATGGTTGTCGCTGTCTTTGAGCATCAAGGTGAGGACATCCGCCAACGGCGCGGACTGATGGCTGACCAGCAAGGTACGTTCAGCGGAGGATGGCGCACAAGTCTCCGGCGTTGCGGACAAGGTAATGCCCACCGATGTCAAGGCGCGCGTAAGTTGCTCGGTGAGGAAGCCTTCCGGATTCGGGATGCTGATCCGCTCCGATAATTCTACATCCGGGGCGACCAGCCCGGCGATGAGCAGGCGTGTACCTGTGCGCGATACCGTTAACGAGCCCGCAGTGACGGCAGTGCTGGTCTTCGTGCGATTTACCACCGTATATAGACCCGTTGCCGGTTCCAAGCTCACCGCAGCGGACGTTCCCGGTGTCGTGCCGCGCGCCATGACACGCAGGGCGTTACGATTGCAAGAGAGGGCGCAGGCCGGCGCGGCGTAGGACCAGAGTAAGTCGCTGTCTTCCCATCCAGGGCCCCACTGTGGACCCGTGCAGGGAAAACAGGAGCCGTCGAGCAGTATCCGCCCGGTTATATGCGTGATGGCGCCAAGACCGGTTGTTGAATTCCCGGTGGCTAACTCCTGTACGCAGGCGTAAAGATCCTCCGAGAGTAAGGTTGGATCTCCCCCACCCTGCACGATCAGATTGCCATGCAGCGTACCATCGGGTGTCAGGTTTCCATCAGTGAGCAGGCGGGTGGAAAAGCGATAATCGGCAGTGAGATATTGTAGCGCGAGTGAGGCGGTGACCAGTTTTGCGGTAGAGGCCGGAATGAAGAGCGCATCCGCGCGCTTCGCATACCAGAGCGAGCCATCATCGAGCGAACGTACAACCACCCCGACTTTGGCGTTCCGGCAACCCGCATGACCACGAAAGTCAGTAATGAATTGATCGATGGCCGAACCAAGCTGCGCGGGAGGCGTAGCGTGGACGGTCAACGCCAGGCAGAGGAGCAATAATATCAGTATGTAGCGACGCATAGAACTCGGCTTTATCGGTGTGATAGCAATTTTTGCGCCAGCAGCAAGCCACTCACCGTTTTCGAATCGGCGAACTCACCGCGCAATAATAGTGCATCGATTTCGCTCCAAGTGAGGGACACGACTTCGATACGCTCATCCTCGTCTTGCGCCAGCCGCTCTGCCACCAGATCTTCCGCGAGAAAAACGTGAAGCTTTTCCGTGCTATAGCCGGGCGCCAAATAGGTGGCAAAGAGCGGAGTTAACTGGCGAGGACGATATCCGACCTCCTCCATCATCTCGCGTTCTGCGCACGCCAAGGGATCTTCACCGGGCGTCAGGGTTCCAGCGGGAATCTCCAGCATGGCGCGGCCCGCGGCGTTGCGCCATTGCCGCACGAGCAAGACATGATCGGCATCGAGCATCGGTACCATCGCCACCGCGCCGGGATGCGCGACCACCTCGCGCGTGGCAAGCAGGCCATCGGGCAGGCGCACTTGATCGACGCGAATCGTCAACAGGCGGCCCTTGAACACGACCTCTGAACTCAACACTTCTTCACGAAGATTATCGATCACCGTTAGCGCTCCTTCGAATGTATTGTAGCACACGCGGCGACGCGCGGGGAGAGCAAAGCCTGACCTGATGCGCGTCGCCGTACGTCGGGAGTTGGCGACACGGCCACACACCAGCGCACATGAAAGACGGGAATGCTCATCGTGAGGTGAGTACCATGCCTGATCCGAATATGCTCTTTGATTTGCAGATGAAAGATGCGGAGATTCACGACGCGCTGCATGATTTTTTTCAGCAAGCGGGACGCGCGTTCATCCTTGACGATGAGTTAACGGAGACGATCACCGTTCACGCGGCGGATGTGGGCTTTCAGGATGCGCTCAAGCTGTTGCTGCCAAGCGGATATACCGTGATGGAGATCGACGATATCTATCACATCCGCAAATTGGACAGAGCAGCTTAGCAGCCTAATGCCCAAGGCCGATGGCACGTCTAGCGGCCGCTTCTTTCGCCCATCGCCCGCGGTTTTTGACGAGTATAGGTCCTCGATACGCGACAAAAAACCGCGGACGATGGACGAAATAATCGACTCACTATCCGACCGCTCGGACTTGAGCATCAGGCTGCTAGCAGCCCGTTACGTCACCATCAGACGCGTCCACATGCACGCCTTCTTGCACTAACGAGGCGTGGAGGTAACGCGCGCCCTGTGCTTCCAACGCGGCGATCACCTCGTCGCGCTGTTCCGGCGGCGCGATAGTGAGCATGCACCCGCCACCACCGGCGCCGCACAGCTTGCTCCCCCATGCCCCGGCCAAATGCGCGGCATCCATCATATGGTCAATCTCCGGCGTGGTGACGCCGTCGGCAAGTCCTTTACGGTTCTCCCATTCCTCATTCAACAGTTGAGCAATCGCCTGTACATCGCGCAGGCGAAACGCGTCATAGAAGCGCAATGCGGTGGCTTTGATGTTGCTCAAACTCTCCACCGTTCGGGGCACACCATCGAAATAGTTGCGCATTTTCATCCAGTTCGTCGTGCCGGAATGGTGGGTGATATTTGTATACGTCACGATGAGATGGCGCTGTAATTCCGGGGTGAACAGACCGTCGGGGTCAAGCGACTCCACCCAGGTTTCATCAATATCATAATGGACCGCGTTCATGCCGCCGTATGTCGGCGGATAGTAATCCTGAATGCCGGCCGGCATACCCATGAGTTGTGCTTCCAGATGATTGCTCACGCGGATAATGCGCGCTGGCTCACATGGTTTTCCCTGATACGCCAGCACGGCGTGTGACAGCGCGATGAAGAGCGTCGATGACGCGCCTAACCCGGAGCCATGCGGCGGCAGCAATTGCGTTTTTACATCAATACCGCCCTCCACCCCATAATGGCGGAGGACACGCGTGATCAGCGCGAGCGGGCCAGCCATCGGCAAGCGCTGTACGGGGCCATCACAATCCAGTGTCGCACCGGTGTCGAGCGAAGCAATGCTGATGCGCTCGTCGTCGCGCTGCGTCAACCAGACCTGCGCCGTCAAATCGATGGCGGCATTGATTGTCAGACCCCCACCGAAAAAGAGATACAATGGATAGATATCGAGGGTGCCACCGCCGAAATCAATACGAGAAGGAGCTGACGCATAGACAGTTTGTGCCATGTCGGGAAGTATAGCAAAGCTATTTTTGTGCGTCAAACGGAACAAGCATCAGTCGACGCGCGGTCATGAAATTGCGACAAGGCACTGACAGTAATTACGAATGTTAGCTTTCTGTACAAAGGCGAAGTACGAAAAATTCCCACTCGGGTTACTCACTGTGTGTGAGTTGTGTCATATGCACCGCGTCGATCATGAGGTCAAGATGATGCCGCTAATCCTCTATTTATTAATTGCGTTAGTATTAGCAGCCCTTGTTGTCGCCTATTTCATACGTGCATCCTGGGCCTTGGGCTTGCCCGGACTCTTCCTGCTCGCCCTCATCCTCTATTTGCTATTCGGCACCTGAGCGAAGCCTCCGCACCTGCGCTACGTTAAAAGAACATTTGTTTGTTAAAACCGCAATTTGGGTATAAAACAATCGCTGATGTGTTCACATTTACCGCAAATCTGTGGACTTGCACGGTTACCGAGTGTTTGGACAAAATTGTCACGAGAGAGTGAGTGATTGGAAATGAGTGAGAAGCGTGAATTCACCCCTGGAGACTACACCATCGACCTGAAAGGCAAAGAATATTTGCCGGTCGCCGCCCGTGTCAAATGGTTCCGTACCGTCTTTCCGACGGGCTCCATCGAAACCGAGGAAGTCTGTGTTGATCTGGAACGCCCGTTCATCAAAGGCGGCACGAAAGTCTACGGCTATGCCCGTTTCCATGCCACGGTGCGCGATACGGAAGGGCGCATTCTTGGCCAGGGGACGAAAACAGAAAACGCCGCCAACTTTTTTGATTATGTCGAGAAGGCGGAAACAGGCGCTATCGGACGCGCCTTGGCGTCGGCAGGGTTCGGAACCGAACTCGATCAAGATCTCGATGAGGGGCGCGTCGTTGATGCGCCGCAACGACGTGAGCGCGCGCAAGCGACCCCACGGATGGCCGCACAGCGTCCCGCGGGTCCCACGATGTTACAACCGGACATCATCGATTGGCTCGACCAGCAGGCCATACGTGCAGGCTACGAGAATCTGCGCGCGGCCTGCGACGCGTTGGAATATCCCATCGACAGCGTCATGACCATTGAGGCGATGCAACGCAGTCTCGATAAAGAGCTCAAACAACGCATCGCCAATTTAACGAAAGCCTCGTAAAGCTATGCGGTGACCCCGGGGTGGTCCACAGCGGCCGCCCCGGCGTCCATGGCATAGGCAATTTCCTCACGTACCCACACGTCTGCCTCAGCTAGCAGCGCAATGCCTAATGCATCGGTAGCCTGCAATCGACCTAGCGCCCACGCCGCATGCCCGCGCACCAGCGGTTCGACATCGTGCAACGCCTGTGTCAGCACCGGGATGTTCGCGGCCGCACCGAGATTTCCCAGCGCGACGCACGCATTCCGTAGGACGCCACGGCGCTTGGCACGCCAAAGGGCCGTAGCACGAAAGCGGGCGCGGAACGCGTCAGGCGTGAGTAGCAGGATCTCATTGAGGTCAAGCGCGCTCCGCTGTGGGTCGTGGGTAAGCAGCAAAGACTCCTCCCCTACCCCACGGTTGTGTGGGCACACATCCTGACAGCAATCACAGCCGAACAGCCGAATGCCCAGGCATGGGCGCAGTTCGCGCGGGATGGGGCCTTTATGCTCGATGGTCAAGTATGACAGGCAACGTCGGGCATCGACCATGCCTGCTGGGGTGAGCGCACCGGTTGGGCAGGCAGCAATGCAGGCATGGCAATCGCCGCACGTGCCCTGGCACGTTTCCGTGGGCTCCAGCGCCAGCGTGGTGAGTACTTCCCCCAGCACAAAACGCGAACCCCAGTGCGGACTGATGAGGCAGCTATGTCTGCCGACCCACCCTAATCCCGCGCGCCGGGCAAGTTCACGTTCGGGGAGCGGACCACTATCGACGAAAATACGTCCTTCGGCCTCGGGATGGCGTTGCCGGATTTCTTCCCACAGCATCTGTAAGCGTTCCGCAACCACGGTATGGTAATCAGCGCAACGCGCATAGTGGGCTATCGAGCCGACCGGAGATTCTCCCGCGCGTGGCCCGGCATAGGGCAAGCCTACGCTGATGACGGAGCGTGCCTGCGGCAGTACCAGTGTGAGGTTGGCACGCAACGCCAGATGGCGCTCCAGGTAATCCATGCCCGCCCCGAACCCGGCGTCCAGCCAACTGCGTAGCGGTAACGGGTCCATAGTGCGGACTGCGGTGACGCCCAGCAGGGGGAATCCGCAGACAGACGCGCGGGCCTGGAGCCAGGCGATGCTCTCGGCGTATTGCATTACCATCACGCCTCCGGTGGCCGATAGCCGCGCAGGCGCAGCGAATTACTCACCACGAAGACAGAGCTAAACGCCATCGCCAACGCGGCAAAGACGGGGGTGAGCGAGATGCCGAGCGGAGCCAGTACACCGGCAGCGACGGGAATGCCCAGCACGTTGTAAATGAACGCCCAGAACAGATTTTGGCGGATGGTGGCCAACGTACGGCGACTAAGATCGATGCCGACGACCACCCCGGTCAGATCATCACCGATCAACGTGATGTCGGACGCTTCCAACGCCACATCCGTGCCACTGCCGACAGCGATGCCGATATCAGCTTGGGCCAAGGCAGGCGCGTCATTGATGCCATCACCGACCATGGCCACCACCGCGCCGTCATGTTGCAGCCGTTGAATTTCTTCCGCTTTATGTTGCGGCAATACTTCCGCAATGACGCGATCGACGCCCGCCTGCACAGCCATGGCATTCGCCACCTGGCGATGGTCGCCGGTGAGCATCACGGTTGTGAGACCGAGTCGCTTCAAGCGACGCACGGCCTCCGGCGCGTTCGCGCGGATGGTGTCCGCGACGGCGATCACCCCGAGCGGCGCGTCGTCCGCCACCACATACAGCGGCGTACTCCCCGCCAACGCATAGGCGTGCCCCTGTTCCGTCAACGCGGAGAGATCGATGCCGCGTTCCTGCAAAAAGCGATCACTGCCAAGGAAAAGTCGTTGGCCCTCCACCGTCGCGCCAATGCCGAGGCCGGGTAATGCGGAAAACTCGTCGGCAGCCGCGAGCGTAAGCCCGCGCGATTGCGCTTCGCGAACGATAGCCTCGCCCAACGGGTGCTCTGAACCGCGTTCTGCACTGGCGGCAATGCGCAGCAAGACGTCGTCATCATTAGCGACGGAAAAAATGCCGACCACCAGCGGGGCGCCATGTGTAATGGTGCCGGTCTTATCGAAGACCACCGTGGTCAGCGCGTGCGCCCGCTCCAGCACTTCGCCGCCTTTGATGAGTATGCCCATCTCCGCCGCGCGCCCGGTACCGACCATGATGGCAGTCGGTGTGGCGAGTCCCAGGGCACAGGGACAGGCAATAATCAATACCGCCACAAAATGCAAGAGAGCGGCCACCATGCGCGTTTGCTGGTGGGCGAGCAGATAGGCGTCCGGGACGAACAGGCCCCAGGCGAGCAAGGTCAGCAGGGCGATCAGTAAGACGACGGGGACAAAAATGCCGGAGACACGATCGGCTAGCCGTTGAATCGGCGCTTTGCCGCCTTGCGCTTGCTCCACCAGCCGAATGATCTGCGCGAGCATGGTATCCTTACCGACGCGTTGCACGCAAAAGGTAAAACTGCCGGTACGATTCAAGGTGGCGCCAATGACCGTGTCACCGTGGCCCTTGGGCACGGGCAACGATTCGCCGGTGAGCATCGACTCGTCCACTGTCGAGCGGCCCTCGGTGACTTCCCCATCTACCGGCACTTTTTCGCCGGGACGCACCACCACCAGATCACCGGGGTAGAGTTGCGCGATGGGCAAGTCGATGAGTTGTCCGTCGCGCAGCACCCGCGCTGTTTTCGCCTGCAACCCCATCAATTTCCGAATGGCATCGGAGGTGCGGTTGCGTGCGCGTGCCTCGAAGTAGCGGCCGAGCAGAATGAGCGCAATGATAACGACCGAGGTATCAAAATAGAGCAAGTGGAGGATCGACCCCGCGGTATGGTCAGCAGACATGGTGCGCGAAAGGAACCAGTGCGGCAGGAGCACGGCCATGGCGCTGTAGAGCCACGCCGCGCTTGTGCCGAGGGCGATCAAGGTATTCATGTCGGCGCTGAAATGTTTCAACCCTTTCCATGCGCCGACATAAAAGCGCCAACCGGGACCGAATTGCACGATACTCGACAACAGCAAGAGCAGCCAGGCGGTGGCGTGGGCGGGAAATGTGGTGATCCCGAAGAGTTCCAGATGGCTGACCAGCATGACGACCACGCCCAGGCTGCCGGCAATCCAGAGATCGCGACGGAGAGCCTGCAATTCGCGTTCGTTGCGCTGTCGCTGAAAATCCACCGCATCCGCCGGCTCGCCGACCGTCTCCGGTTGCGTGGTCAGCATAACGTCATAACCAGCGTCACGGACGACCTGATGCATATCCGGTGGTGTCACGACGCCGGCGAGATATCTCACCGTGGCGACACGCGTGGCAAAGTTGACGGAAGCCGACACGATCCCGTTGGTACGCAAGAGCGCTTTTTCCACACGCGCCACACAGGCTGAGCAGGTGATGCCTTCGACAGGGAACGACGTGGTCAACAGCGAGACTTCGTAGCCGGCGTCGCGCACCGCCGCCATGAGTTGGGGGAGGTTTGTCACCGCCTCGTCATAGGCCACCGTCGCGGTTTGTGTGGCAAAATTGACCGTCCCGATATTAACTCCGGGTTCCTTCTGGAGGCGTCTTTCGATGGCGGAGGCACAACTGGCGCAGTGCATGCCCTCGATAGGAATATCAATACGTTTCACAGGTATCCGCTCTACTCCCGCTTCATGCTATACATGACATTAAATCCCAACGCTTCAATTACTTTTTCCAGGGCTTCGGCGTTGGTAACAGATTCATCGTAAATCAATGCGGCCGTCGCCGACGCCAAATCGACATTGATGGACTGGACACCCGCTGTCGACTGCAGGCGTCGCTCAATGCTCTGCGCACAACCCGCACAGCTCATGCCTTGGATGTTAAATTGAATTGAGGTCATATCCGCACCTCGCGTTGCAATATACTGCCATTGTACCACGTTATGTGCCAAACACATCCTTGAGCCTGACGCAGGCTATGACATAATTGATCGATCCAACAATGAGAGGGAAAGCCTGGCAGAACAGGCCCCAACTCAAACGAAAGCATTGGAGGTTGAGTATGAAAATTCGCGTATTGCTAGCCATGTGCGCGCTGTGTTTACTGGGTGTGCTCCCCGTCGGGGCACAAGACCCCATGGCGCCAGCACCCGGCGGTGGTGGGATGCAAATGGATCCCGCCATGCGGCAACGCATGATCGCCTTGGTACAGGAGGTCATGATTATGACGCAAAACACCGCGGTGGAGACTCCTGATGGGCTGATTGTGCTGCAAGGAAATAACCTGCTGAACTATTCGAAGGACTTAAAACTGCTTCGCACCGTGCCTTTGCCTGTTCCTGCGATGCCTATGGCCACCACCGGCGCCGCGACGACGCCCCCCAAGCCGCTCCGCAGCATGATGCCCGCAAAAATCATCACCGCCAGTGGCGGCGATCTCATTGTCATTCGCGGCCAGCAAATCATTCGGCTTGATCGTGATCTGAAGATAAAGAATCAAGCCATGTTGCCTGATCTGGCGCCGCTCACCACGGCCGAACTGGCGATTGTCGCCCCAATGAGTGCGTATATGGCCACCATGCCGATGATGGGAATGCCCGGCATGGGCATGCACCCAGGAACGGGAATGCCCCCACCAGCAGCCGGCGGAACGCCAGCGCCGTAATGGCGAACTTCTGCACGTACGCGCCCCCTCTGCTGACGGGGCGCGTACGTGTTGCGTGTTACTGGGTGGCCGCCTGCCAACGTTGTCGGGCGTATTCCCAATCGCAGAGGACGTAGCTAATGCCGTGCAGTGTGCGCGGGGAACCGGGGACGGCATCGGTCTGCAGCGTACGCGAGGCCCAGCCCAACATGACGAATTGTTGAAACGATAAGTTCGTGTCCGCGTGCGTGCGAAAAGCCTGGTAGAGAGCCGGTACACGGATAAGACCCTGCCAGGAGCGCACGCGATCTTTTACCGCAACCATCAGCGACCGCTGGCGCTCCGTGCGTGAAAAATCATCGCTAGCGCCTTTTCCGTGATTGTTTTTGCGCCAGCGCAGATAGCCGACGGCCTGCGTACCCGTCAAATGCTGGCGTCCCGGGCGCAGATGGATATGCAGCTTTCCCCAATTATCATCATAATCCATCTCCCGCGGAACGGTCACCTCAATGCCGCCCAGCGCATCGATCATGGCCGCGACCGTGGCGGAATCAAAAATGACGTGATACGGAAGATCCGCAGCAAGCACGTCCGGCTGCGCCAGGGTTGACTTCAGTAATGCTGCTTTCCCTGCCGCAAATGCGGCGTTGATCTTGCTAAAATGTGTCTCCCCCGCCAAGCGCACCCGCGCATCGCGCGGGACGGAGAGTAAGACAGCGCCGGAGCCGTTGAGCTTGCCCGCATACACCATGATGGTATCCGAACGCTGGGGCCCACCCTCGGGCGGTTTAGCATCGAGCCCAACCAGTAGGATGCGGGCGGTCTTCTCCGCCCCAAACGGCGGAAACACCACCAGCGCCAGCACGAAGACAATCAGCGCAACGCACGCTACCACGATGGGCGCGAGCAATAAACGTCCAAGGCATCCCAGGCAGGATCGACGGCGGTGCGGAGGGGGTTTCAAGAGGGTGTAGTGATATTCATTTTCCGGCATCGTCGCCCTCCAAAATCACTGCTTGCCGTGCGGGATCGAGCTTACAAACGGCCTCGCGGAGAATCATACGCGATATCGTCTTGCGCCAGGGCCGCAAGAAGGCAATGGTACCTTCAGGATCTAACACGGCACACTCGCGCAATAACCAGCCCAGGGCTTTGCGGACAAAATATTCCTTATCCTCGATCATCGGCAGGCACAGGTCGCGCACACGCGCGGGTGTGACCGTGCGCTGGCGCAGCCGCACCACCTGACTTACGAGGGATGCCCGTCGCACCCAAAGATCATCGTCAGCTACCCAGCCGTCGAACTCCGCCTCAAATTCAGGAAAACGCTCTGCCAGCGTACCGAGGAGGTGGGCCGAGATTTCATCGACCAGGTCCCAGCTTCCCGACTGGCGTATCCTTTGACTAAGCATCGCCCACTCGTCTGCGGTCAGCGCGGCCACATAGGCATGCATGAGCTGCATGGCCAGGCGTTTATCTTCATGCATATTGCTCTGCCATAACGCCTGGGCAATTTCGCGTACGGTGGAAAAGGGCAACTCGCCGTGCGCGCGGAGAAAATCCGCGACTACCCGCTGTCCGGCGGGCACGGACACGCCGAGAAAGTCATCGGCCGATTTTAAATACGCTTTACTTTGTGCCGCGCGCTGCGGATCGGCGGTTATGCGCAAGGCCTGTTGTAATTCAGCAACCAATTCCACTGCCGACATACGCCCCCCTTGTTGGCAAATGCGCCTGCAGAAATTCCGTGAGTTGCTCCCAGGCAAACGCCATGACCGGCTCACGAGGATCGCCCGGCGCGTGCCCTGCACCAGCGAGGGGCAACAGTGTCACCGGCGCGTGACGGGCCACCGCAGCCGCGGCCATGTGTTCACCCTGGGCGGGTGGCACCACGTCGTCCTGGCTACCATAAATCAGCAGCAGTGGCGGTGTGCTCGCCGAGATATTCGCTATGGGTGACGCCGCAGCGTAGCGTGTCGGATCTTCGTGCGGGCAGGCGGCGAGAAATGCGAGCGCATAGCCCCGGTAGGGCGCGGTTACCGGGGCATGCAGCAGATCCATCGGACCGCCCCAACTGACCGCACAGGTCAAGGGCCCTACATTGCGTGTTGCCAGCAAAGCGACCAGGTGTCCGCCGGCCGACACGCCGAATGCGCCCAGACGCGCGGCGTTGCCTCCGAAGCGCGCGGCATGTGTCCGCAGCCAGTCTGCCGCCGCACACAAATCGTCGAACGCCGCCGGGAAAGGATGTGCGGGCGCGAGCCGGTATTCGATATTGGCCGCGATAAATCCCGCACGGGCAAGGCGCTGGGCAGCCGCCGCCATATCGGCGCGACTGCCCGAACACCAGCCGCCACCATGCACCAGAAGGAGTATCGGCGCGTCGGTCACGTGCTCCTGACGGCTGATATCCATCCGCAACGGGGACCCGCCGGGTGTGGCGTAGATGATATCCGTCTCGCGCACCACACGCACCCGTTCCATGCTACTTCGCCACGTTGGCGTGCGTATAATGCACATCGGACAGGCTGCACAGACGTGCTGCCGCAGTCTCGGGGGTGATATCGCGCTGCGGATTGCCCAGCATCTCAAACCCGACCATAAACTTCTTCACGGACGCAGAGCGTAACAGCGGCGGGTAGAAGTGCGCATGCAGGTGCCATTCTTCGTGCGGCGTCTCATCGGTCGGCGCTTGATGCCATCCCATGGAATACGGGAACGAAATCTCGAACAGGTTATCGTACCGGGCCGTCACGCGCTGCAAAATATCTGCCAG
>DASXVL010000716.1:0-1934 GCA_036504255.1 Armatimonadota bacterium
TGACCGAACGGCAGACGCTACGCGAATCCGTCATGCACGCCGAACCGCACGTGGAAACGACCGGACAGGTCAATATCACCGGTGAAGGGCAAGAACGGCCCGCGGCGTAAGATCGCACGGTCGGTCGCCTTACCCGAGGCGACCGACCGTGCTGTTACGCTGTCAGCATCGCCAGAAAATCCGTCGGCGTGACCTCGGCCAGGCTATCGACCACGCGATTGGCTTCATGCAGGCTCTCCCGCTCATGATTGGTCGTCACCCCCAGCGCTTTCATACCGCCGCGCCGTGCCGCCTGCACCCCGGCGATGGCATCTTCCACCACTACACAGCGCGCCGGGGGAATGCCGAGACGCTCGGCGCCCAGGCAAAATACCTGTGGGTCCGGTTTGCCCTTGGTGACATTCTCAGCGCTGACGATGGTCTCGAACAGCGCAGCTATCTGCAGCGCATCCAGAATGAGATCGACGTTCGCGCGCGGGGTGGAGGTACCGATGGCCAGATGGAACCCGGCGTCGCGCAGCGCGGGCAGCAGTTTAGGAACACCGGGGAGCGCCTGCACCTTGCCGCGTACCAGGTCACGGAAGATCGCTTCCTTGCGATCCGCCAACCAGGCCACGCGCTCCGGCGGCAGGGGCTGGCCGTAGAGATACGGGAATATTTCCTCATTCCGCCGGCCGAACGCATGGCGGAATTGCTCATCCGTCATGGAATAGCCGACCTCGTCACCTAACTGGAGAAACGCGGCCTTATGGGCCGCTTTCGTATCGACAATCACCCCATCGAGGTCAAATATCACCGCACAATCACTTGCAGAAATCATTGGGAACTCCTTGCTACCCTAGAAACTGTTTTCAAAGTAGGCGTTGCCGGATACTTTGAAAACAGTTTCATAGATGGTTCGCTCCTAGGGCAAGGGGTTCCTCCCGCCCAGTGCGGGCGGGAGACCGCCGACTAAATGCCGTGTGTGGCCACCAGCTTGAACTCCGCTTCCGCCACGGTGCCGTGATGGACGTAGGAATACGCGCTGAAACCCACACCGGGCACGAACTGCAGCACCTGGTGATCGGGATTCGTGCGGAATGCCAGGCGAAACGACGGGTATTCGCCCTTGCGCACCCCGGTAATGCCATCCAGGGCGACGGTACCCTGATCCTCGACGCTCCAGCAGTACCAGCCGTCGGGACGCGCCACCAGTGCGGGGTCGCCGAAACGCTGGCCGCAGGCCAACGGAAAGGCGAAGAGTTGCTGGCTCGCGTCGACGAGCCCTTCCAGGCGATCGTGCTGGTCGCGCAGCCGCTTCAGTATGCGCGGCACAGCATCGCCCTGCAGCAGATAGTACCGGGCATTGCTGTCCCACAGGAGCAGTGAATCGCTGCGCGGGGTCTTCGGCTCCGCCCACGCCAAATCCGTCAGAAATCCCCTGATGACCGCGGCGGCGTATGGGGTGCGATGCACAACATCCGTCACCTCCATGGTCCAGGTAATGGCCGCCTGTCGCACACTATGCGCCGTTGTGGTCCACTTGAGCTGCCCCCGATACGTCCACGAGGCGCCCTTGATCAGGGGAAACGGCGCGGGCATGCCGCCGCCTTGCGCCACCCCCACCACAACCAACAGCAGGCAGCATGCCATCCATAGGCGATAGATACGGGTCACGTCAATCTCCATTCACGCCATGCGGTCGCCTCGCCATGAGTAGGGCGACAGGGGATTCATCTTATTCCCTTACTTACCACCTTGACCGCTAATAAACACGTCACGTGTGTTGCTTCACCGCTCATCCCAACATTCTTCACAGCATCTGCTGGAATAATCACCAAAGACGATCAAAAATGCGTTCTCATCTCATATCGACAGACGTCATAAATCACGTTAGAATGGATACAGACATTGAAGGGAGATTGCTATGCCTGTGCTCATCCTCGGTGGAATAG
>DASXVL010000717.1:0-4650 GCA_036504255.1 Armatimonadota bacterium
CGGGGCGTTCCCAAATTGGTATCCGGCTCCTGCTCCGCCGCACGGATACGGTCGCACTACAGGCGCGCCACAGCGGGCGCGCGCTACATCGAAGAGAGAGTGTATGCAGATGAGCCGATGCCGGGCCATCGGCTCGGCATCGCGTGTTGGTACTGCAGCGTATATTTGGCCAGAAGAAGCTGGCTTGTTTGAAAGGCATTGGGCATACGGCCGTGGCGGACTACAGATTATGGCGAGCTGCTATGGGCGTTCAACAACGTTTGCAGGTGCTTCATGACCCTCCGGCTCCGCCCTAGTGCTGTCAGCGCATGCGCTCGAACCCTCCAAACTGTGCTAAGGACTCCTGGCTAGCCTTGAATTCATGCCCGAATCAGCCCGGAATTCGTATCACCGTCTGGTAACGCCATGACAAAATGAGTGTTGTGTAAACATTTTTTTCACGCGTATCTTTCACTGTGCGGCGCATAAGTAAGCGGCATCCTTTTATGCGCAAAAGGATGCCGCGAGGAGAGTAAGGCAGATGTAGCGGCGCGTGGTTACGCCGGGGCCGTTTTATATTTGGCAAGGATGTGCGAGATGCCGTATTTCATCTCGTGCATGGTGATGGTACCACCACGCAAATCCTCGATCTGCAGCAGTTTATTCATCTGCTGAAAAAGGTCTTTTTGCGACATCCCCTGTGCGGCCCAGCGGTCGAGGTCTTCGAGGAGTCGGTTACGACGGATGGCCGGGATACGCCCGACGGCATCCTCGACCATCCGTATGACTTCGTCAACCTCACCCGTGCAGAGTTCGTCATGCGAATCCAGCGCAAGGTAGGAAAATTGACAGGAAGACTCAAAATAGGTCACATTGATTTGATTCGTGGACCCACCGGGAACCTCGTAGACAATCGCCAGATTGGCTACAGGACCCTCTTCCTCTTCCCATCGAGAGAACTCGGAACGAAGATTGCCGTAAGGAACTTGGTGTAAATGTGGTGCTAGTACCGTCTGGACTTTCACAGCCCATTCGGCGGTCATTTCTTGGTCTTGGCGTGTCATAATGCAATATATCTCAATGGTTACGAGGGGAAGGGACGCAACGCCGCAAAATCGGCAGTGATCATTTGGGTTCGATCATCAAACGGATCGCCGTTCTCTCGGCGCCATCGACTTCCAAATCGGTGAAGGCAGGACGACAGATCAGGTCCACGCCGGAGGGGGCCATAAACCCGCGTGCGATCGCCAGGGCTTTGACCGCCTGATTGAGGGCGCCTGCGCCAATCGTTTGTAATTCGGCCGTCCCTTTTTCCCGGATGACGCCGGCAAGGGCGCCTGCCACCGAATTCGGGTTCGATTTGGCGGATACACGTAAGACTTCCATAGTGCGCTCCTTAGTTCATCGTTGACTAGATTTGGTTGTACCGATTCCCGTAGTCCGAAACAGCAACTGTCGATGGGCTACGTGTCTGGCCGACGAGCCTGCTCACGTACGGTTCGCTCCGCCGGTCCAGTCCGGCTGCCGGTCGCGCGGGGCGGCCAAGCACCCACATTATAGAGAGGTCCGCCGCGAGAGAATGTGCAAATACCCGGACAGTCCTGGCTAAATTCCGCGCATATCGAGGTGTAGCACCTCGTGCAGACGTGTAATACTTTGCGCCATGCCCGTGGCGTCATCGAGCGTGATGAGCACAGCATTGATCGTCACCGGGCCGTCCGCCACGTCAAAGCGCACCGGCATGCGCGAGAGAAAGCGGTGGATCACCGCCTCCTGTTTGACACCCAAAATCGAATTCAACGGGCCGACCATGCCGACATCGGTGATGAAGGCGGTCCCGCCCGGCAGCACCCGTTCATCGGCCGTCACGATATGCGTGTGGGTGCCCACGACAGCGCTGGCTTGTCCATCGAGCATCCAGGCGAGGGCGGCCTTTTCGCTGGTCGCCTCCGCATGCATGTCTATCAGAATACAGGCTGTCTGCTCTCTCAGCAAGGGGATAAGGCCTTTTGCCAACGTAAAAGGATCATCAAGCGGGTCGATAAAGACGCGCCCGAGTAGATTGACGACCGCCAGGCGTACCGCGCCGGCCTGATAGACCCCATAGCCATACCCCGGCGTACCCGCCGGATAATTGGCGGGACGCACGACACGGGCATCATCTTCCAGCAGCACATGCGCTTCCTTCTTTTTGAAGGCATGGTTGCCCAGTGTCAGTACATTCACGCCGGCGCCGAACAGCTCTTCCGCCACGCTGGGGGTAATCCCGGAACCCGCCGCGGCGTTTTCCCCGTTGGCGATAATGATGTCCGGACTGTACGCTGAACGCCAGCGGGGAAGGATTTCGGAAATGGCCTGGCGACCGGGCCGTCCGACCACATCGCCGAAGAACAGGATTCGCACGCCTCGCTCCAATACTGCACACAAACACCGCGACCCGTTTGGTCGCGTATCTGTACAATTTTCGCCAGGCGCGGTAGAAATCCTGCTACAATGCCGGGCAACCGGCGGCCGCAGGCCGGTTACCCTCACTTATTCCATAGATTTGGCGGCGGGGATCTAGCGCATTTCGCGCACCTGCTGCCACACCTGCTCGGCCTGCGTCACCAGTTCGTCGATCATCTTGAGCCCACCCTCCCAGAAACTACGTTGGGAGATATCGATGCCCGCAGCGGCCATGATGTCGGCGGGACGTTGCGAGCCACCAGCGCGCAGCACGTCGAGATAGTGCGGCACAAAGGCGTCGCCCTCCTGCTGGTAGCGGGCGTAGAGGGCCATCACGAGCAGTTGCCCGAAGGCGTAGGCGTAGACGTAGAAGGGGGTGTGGATGAAGTGCGGGATGTACATCCACCAGACTTCATGGCCCTCACCCATGGTGACGGACTCACCGAACATCTCCTGCACGCTGCGCTGCCAGATGTCGTTGATGGCCTCGGTGGGCAGTTCGCCGCGTTCGCGGCGTGCGGCGTGCAGCCCCTGCTCGAAGCGATACATGGCCGTCTGCCGGAAGACGGTGGCGAAGATATCCTCGATCTTGCCGGTGAGTAGCGCCAGTTGTTCACTGGGGGTGGAGGTCTCGGCGAGCAATGCGTTGAAGGTGAGCATCTCGCCAAAGACGCTGGCCGTTTCCGCCGCGGCGAGCGAAGGATGGTATTGCAGGAAATGCTGGCCGGAGGCGAGCAGGTCGTGTACCCCGTGCCCCAGTTCATGCGCCAGCGTCATCACGTCGCGCTTTTTGCCGAGGAAGTTGGTGAGCACGTAGGGGTGCCAATCGGGCGCGATGCCTGCGCAGAACGCGCCGCCGCGCTTGCCCGGACGCACCTCGGCGTCGATCCAGCGCTCGTCGAAAAAGCGCGCGGCCATGCGTCCCATGTCCGGGGTGAATTGCGTATAGGCATTGAGCACCGTGTCCTTCGCCTCGTCCCAACTGATGGGCGCTTCATCGAGTTGAATCGGCGCATAGCGGTCGTAGTGGTAGAGGGTATCGAGGCCGAGGATCTCGCGCTTGAGGGTATAGTAGCGTGCGACGGTATCGAAATGGGCGACGCAGGTATCGAGCATGGTGTGCACGGTGGCGGTGTCCACCTCGTCCGCGAGGTGGCGCGCGCCTTCCGCGCCGTCGAAGTGCGTCAGCCGGTCATTGACCGCCTTATCATAGGCCAGGGTGTTGGTGATGAAGGTGAAGAGGCGCGTGCGCTCCTGCAAGCCGGCGCTGATACCCTCGGCGGCGGCACGGCGCAGCGCGCGGTCGGGGCTGTAGAGCTTGGTGAGGATCTCCGACTCGGTCATGGTCGTCGTCTCGCCATTGACGGTCATGGAGAAGGTGGCGGCGGCGATGATCTCATCGAAGAGACGGCTGAAGGCCTCGCTGCCGGTGGTCGATTTCTCCATGAGGATGCGCTCTTCCGGCTCGCTGAGGCGGTGCGGGCGCGCGGCGCGCTCATGCTCCAGGTAGTGCTGATACCCGGCGACCGTCGGGTCGGTAAGTAGGTGGGCAAAACGTTCGTCGGGAATCTCGATGAGTTCCAATTCGAAAAAGATCAGGTGCTGCTGGATCGCCACGCTGCGCTCCTGCACGCGTTGCATGAGCGCGCCGTGGGCGGGAGCCAGCGAGTCGGCGCTGAAGAGTAACTCGGCGAAGGCGCCGGAGAACTGCGCGTCATGGAGCAGTTGTTCGTAGCCGGTCAGCGCGGCGGCGAAGTCGGCGGGGGACAACACGCCCACCGTGCCGCGATACTGTGCGGCGAAGGCTTGCGCGCGCTCCTCCAGCGTCGTCAGATCCTGCTCAAGCTTCGGGTCATCCACGCCCGCGTATAAATCCGCTAAATTCCACGTCACCTGGGGGTTGTCCGTCATCGCGCTACTCCTTCATCAGCAGGCCGCCGCGAAAGATGCTGGGCGGCGGCCTGTCAAAATACAGTCCTTGCTTGCATTAGTTACCTGTGTAAGGGTGCAACTCCTGCTGTGCTATGGTGAAAAAGTGCGACGATGCAGGTGGAGCGGAGTGAAGAGAATGGGGATGCTTTGTAAAAGCGGTGGGGAAACAGGGCTAAGGACTTGAGGCTGATCCCACAGCGTATGGGACTGATTCCTTCGTAAAAACCAGGGTGCACCTGTTTGCGAACAACAGTTGAAGCCATAGCTGAGCCGTAGCGCGCCAACTCAGGAGTT
>DASXVL010000718.1:0-3204 GCA_036504255.1 Armatimonadota bacterium
CGTCGGCGTTCGGCGCGGTCAAGCCGGGCAACAACAGCGGCGCCGCGTGCGGGTCGAGCGTTTGTTCCACCAGGGGAAGCACGGCGGCGTGCACGTGCTCCGACGGATCATTGAGTAATGCGGGGAGCACCTGTGCGAGCGGCAGGTTCGGCACGTTGGCGAGCGCGGTGGCGGCGGTTTCGCGTATTTGCCGGTCTTCATCTTTGATCAGCGGCAGCAGCACCTCTGCGGCGTGCGCCGCGCCGCTTTTGCTTTTACCCAGGTTATCAATGGCGCGCATGCGCAAGTAGGCGTTCAGGCTGTTATCCCGCGCGGTCTCCACCATGACCGGCACGACACGCGGATCATCGATATCGCAGAGTAACGACAACGCCGTCTCGCGCAGTTTGAGCGCCGGGGTGGCGCGCAACGCGAGCAGCCCCGGTATGCTGCGCGCATCATGCCGCACCGCGAGCAGGAAGGTGGCAAACTCGCGCACGCGCGGCAACGGGTCGTTCAGCATGGTGGCGATGGTCTCGCCGCTGGGCGCGTCGGTAAATTGCGCAAGGGCCACGGCAAGCAGAATGCGCCGATCCGGGTTCGCCTCCGCGCGCAGCGCCTGCAGCACGCCGTCGCGCGCCGGCAGCCCGATGTCCATGAGCGTTTGCACCGCGCCGAAATCCACCCCGTCCAGTTGACCGCCTTGCTCCATCAGGGTAAGGAAGTCGATCGGCTTGGCCGGCGGGGGTAGCGCGTTGAGCAGCAGCGGCACGGCGCGCGGTTCGCGCCAGCGCGCCACGCTGCGCCGCGCTTGGTCGCGCACGCGCGCGTCGGCATCCGCCAGGGAGTCCAGCGTGGCGCGCACCGCCGCCTCGTCACGGTGCGTGCGCAGACCGCTCAGTGCGGCGAGACGCATGCCGGCGTCAGGGTCGCGCACGGCGGCGACCAGCGTCGCGAGCACGCGGGGGTCATCGGCGTTCGCCAGCGCGGCCAGGGCAGCGGTGCGCACGGTGACGTTGCCATCGGCCGTCGCGAGGCGGCAGACGGCGGTCACCACGCGCGCGTCACGCACCGATTTTAGCGCGGCCAGGGCAGCCAACCGCACGGTGGCGTCCGTATCGTCGAGCGCGGCGAGCAGGCCATCGATGGCGCGCGGGGTGAGAAATCCGCTCAAGACGCGGGCGGCCTGCACGCGTGTGACGGGGTCGGTGTCGCGCAGTTCCTCCAGCAGCATGTCGGCCAGGCGCGGGTCGGTGTTGTTGCCGATGACCTCGACGGCGCGCAAGTGCAGCGGCGCCTGCCGGTTGTGCACCAGCGCCATCAGCGCGTCGGTCGCGCGCGGGTCGGTAATTTTACCCAGGGCGGTCACGGCGGCGGCGCCCACAAAAACGAACGGGTCATCCAGCGCGGCGACGAGGCCGGGCACCGCGCGCACGTCGCCCTTCTCCCCCAACACCGCCACCACCTTCACACGCACGGTCGGGTCAACATCGCGCAACGCCTGCACCAGCGGCGGCACGGCGTCGGGCGTCAGCAGCGCGGCGAGCCCTTCCACGGCGCGTAAGCGCACGAGGGTATCATGTTCGGACAACTGTTGCGTCAGCGCCGTCACCAGCGCCGCATCAGCCGCCGCGCCCACTGGGAGCGCACCGCCCACCAGGAGCGCCAGGCAGAGCAGCGCGAGTAGTCGTGTGCAGGATAACGTGTGGTACATGACATGCCTTTTTGTCCCCGGGGACGAGTAACCTTGGTAGCCACCAGCTTGAGCTGGTGAGTGCGAGGGCTATGCCCTATAACAACAGCCCAGAAAGCGTCTGGGACTGTCCTCGCACCTAATGCCCGTCAGGCCAGTACGCGCTCGGTAGGGTGTACAGTATCCGCGCTATCTGTAGTGCCCGGTGCTGGACTGTCCTCTCTGGAGCGCCCTACCTACCAGAGGGGACAGTCCAGCACCGGGCGCGGATGCCCCCAGGGCGACTGATCCTGGTCCCGGCGTCGCTTCCGCCATCTGGGCGTTGTCCGCGAGGACAGTCCCATACGCTTTGGGATCCACGGCGTTCTCTATGGAAGTCCCGCACCGGGCACCCCGGTGGCGCGATGGCAGAACGCCAGAAAATTATGAGAGAGATCGCGTGGCGCCTTGTCTTGGCGCCCGTAGCGCGCGCCCGCTGTGGCGCGCCTGTCTCGCATGCCGACCCGTGCCCGCGAGAGCGCTAAGCGTTCCCAAGTTGGCACCCTACTCCCGTTCCGCCGCACGGATACGGTGGCACCACAGGCGCGCCACAGCGGGCGCGCGCTACACCACGGAGAGGGCGTCTTCTCCAGGTAAATCCCAGCATGGGACGGCTGAGCGTTTCGCTTACGGCAATGCCAACGCCACCACGCGGGCAGTGGGATCGCCGGGTTGCAGGTTGATTGTCACGGGCGGGCCGTCTTTGCCGTTCACGCGCAGCGCGAAGGTGTATTCGCCGGTGGGCGGCAGGGAGATACGGTAGGCGCCGTCCTCAGCCATGTTGGCCCTGAGCAGCCAGTTGAAGCGCGGGATCGCCATCATCTCCGCCGCGCGGTTCGTCTTCGCGGGCGTGATGATCACCGTCGCGCCTTGCGGCTGGAGCACGCCATCCGTGCGCTTCACCGTGCAGCGTACCTCCACACCGGTGTACTCGGCACACGGCAACTCTTCGACCGGCATATCGATCTGGGGCATGCCCTCCGGGAGATAGGGCAGATAGGCATCGGCGAGCAGGCGCATCTGCAGGGGCATGAAGCCGGCGGCCCAGGCAAAACGGAAGGGCGTGCCGGGGGCCATGGGCCACAGCTCATTCCCCGCTTGCCCGGTCATCCCCTTGCTCATGCGCACGAAGGAGCCATTGGTGTAACTGTGTCCCGACCCGGCAAACAGCGTGCCGAATGACGCGGGCTCGCGCCCGGTCACGCCCGGGTTCAGGTGATATTTGCGCTCGGCCTCCGGCGTCGGCGCGGGCAGCGGGTCGGTAAACGTCGTGCCGTGCGCCGGGAGCACACACGCCGCCACCTTCGCGCCGGAGACGATCACCCGCGACGAGGGCAGCGATGGCCACACCACGATGCCGTTGCCATTGCTCACACTCTTGCTGATCGTCACCTTGCCCGCGCGGCAATAGCTGGCGTAGACTTCGGCGTCCGCCGCCGGTTTGCCATCCGCCTTTACCACCAGGTGGCTCACCTGCTGGCGTGACGGGTGCA
>DASXVL010000719.1:0-6105 GCA_036504255.1 Armatimonadota bacterium
AGGGCATGATCTCCTGACACTCTATCGTAATCAGAGATACGTCAGTGTTTCGGGAGGTAAAAACGGTGAAGACGTTCTGGATGACCGGAAGTTTGGTGTTGCTGCTTATCGGTGCTGTTTTGCCCGGTATGACCCAAGCAATTCCGCAACATTATCAAGCGGTGTTGACTTCTCTGGGGAAGCAAGGCGACTATGCCGATAACGTGCTGAAGATCAACCTTCCTCGTAACGATATCAACGTGACCGTTGATAACGTTGCGGTGCCCACGGCCTTCGGTTTCGGGGGATGGGTCGCCATGACCAAAGACGATCAGGGCATGGAAGTAATGATGGGCGATCTGGTGCTGCTCCAGGAGGAAGTCAATCCAGTCATCACATCACTGCAAGAGCATGGCCTGGAGGTGACTGCGCTGCATAACCACTTCTTTTGGGATACTCCGCGTATCTTTTATCTCCATGTGCATGGTCATGGAAAAGCCTTGGATCTGGCGCACGCGGTCAAACCAGCCATCGATCTCATGGGGAATGTGCCCCCATACCCCGGTGGCGTCACAGTGCCCGCTGGAACCAAGCTTCCCGCAGGCCCGCTGGATACAGCTGCGCTAGTGCGGATTATCGGCCATACCGGACAGCAAAGTGGCGAAGTCTATAAGGTCACGATTGGGCGGAATGATATCAAGCTCATGGAACATGGCGCACCGATCACCTCGCGGATGGGACTGAATACCTGGGCGGCATTTATCGGATCTAACGACGATGCAATGATCGCCGGGGATGTGGCGATGCTGGAATCTGAAGTGAACCCTGTCGTGGCCGCACTTCGCCAACACGGTCTGCAGGTCGTAGCCATTCACAACCATATGATCGGCGACCGTCCCGTGATCATCTTCCTGCATTACCAGGGTCGAGGGCCTGCCACGCAACTCGCTACCGGGTTTAAAGCGGCGATAAATGCACTTGGTAAGCATCCCGCTCGATAAACACCATCGATATCCCGTTTATATACTTGACTTATGATGTTACATGGTCATTGTGACATCATCGGGCAGTCGCTCACGAAACCTGGGCACCACCACAACAACATTGCTCTTCTTATACGAAGCAGAACGTCAAACGATGACGACAGTCAATTGTTTTGTCATGGACAGAGTGATGCAATCATAGAGAGGCGATGGACGATTCGCCTCGGGTAGATCGTCCTGCCAAATCGGAATTCTGGCGGATATAGGAGGAACGATGCAAACCCTACTGCGGATTCTTACTATGGCCGTTTGTTTAATGTCACTCAGTGGCATAACGCAATTGGCGTACACGCAACCCTCCACAGCGACTGCGACGACAACGGTCAATACCGTGCGAGTATCTCTTACCGAATTCTACATTACCCTTGACCAAACCAGCGTTCCCGCTGGCAATGTGGATTTCGTGGTGACCAATAACGGTACGATTCCCCATTCATTCGTTGTGAGAGGCCCGGGGATAAATGCCGGCTTGCCAAACGTGCTGCAACCTGGGCAAGTGGCTATTCTCCATGTTATCGGAATTCAGCCCGGCAGTTATACGCTCTTTTGTCCGGTCGATGATCATGCCGCGCGCGGGATGACGACGACGCTGACCGTCACCGAGCCGATCAGCGCGATGGGCGTTATCGTGTTTTCACGCCTTGAAAATGGACAGCAAGGCATTTTTCTCACCAGGCCGGATGGCAGGAATACCATCTTTGTGACCCGAGGTCTCGAACCATCATTCAGCCGGGATGGCCGACGGATTGTTTTTGTGCGTGATCGAGATATTTTCCTCATAGACCGCGACGGTCGCAATTTGATCCAGGTGACGCATCATGGCCCGAATTTCTTTGTGGAGAATCCGGCTTTCGACGCTGACGATCGGCGAATCGTCTTCGTCACGAGACCGATCGTCCGTAATCCCGTACGGCAAATCCGCCAGGTCGATATTGATGGCAGAAATGAGCGAGAACTCATCGAGGATGGGATGGACCCCGTCTTCAGCCCCGATGGCACGCGCCTGGTTTTTGCTCGGGGTGGGAGGCTACTCACTGTGCCGAGGAATGCCATGATGAACCCCGTGACCCCATCCCCCCTATTGAATAGGGGGACGGGCGTCATGCTGCGCTTTCCAGCCATCGACCCGCGTGGCAGAGGTGTCGCCTTTTGCGTTCGCCCGATGAGGCCGAATCCGGCGTGGAACATCAATATGCACCTCTTCAACGGGGGACGACATGAGATGCTCCTGGCGCGGAATGCCTACGAGCCAACGTTTAGCCCGGATGGGCAACGGATCGCCTTTACCAGCAACGGGCATATCTGGATGATGGATGCGAATGGTCATAATAAGCGTCGCGTCACCCGCGGTTCGGCAATCGACTCACATCCATCCTGGTGGATGCCGGGCACGCGATAACAATAGCTTTGGACAAATTACCGCGATGAACACCGGGAACGTTCCCGGTGTTCATCGCGGATAGTATTCGAGCAGAGATCTCCTCTCTCGTCTCCCGATGACAGGCGTGAGGATGCTGTGCCTCTGTACAGTGGGCGACACGAGTACCTTACGCCATCCGATGCTCAACAATCAATGTAAGTAATGACCGGCTCACCAATCAGATAACAGGCGATATGATATCTTTTGCCTTATCCTTATGATATTCTCTCTTAGTATTGGGGATAGACGGTATTATTCCACCTACCCCCATAAATACCGTCTGTCCCTCATAACGCTATGTGGACTGATCGGATATTGCTTCGCCAATGCCGGCATCTGTTGAACTAAGCGCCTACCACCATCAGCATATGGTCTCCCGCTTCGGATAATCCCGGGGATGAGTCCCAGCGCAGCTCCGCTTCCAGCAATAACTGCCAAAGCCGGGGGTTGGCATAAGTGCGCTCGAGCAGTTCATCGCTGACAGCGGAGAGGAAGCCACCGCAGTATTCGGCGATCAGCTTTGCGCCGTGCGCCTGGCAAAGTGCCAGTACGTCGTTGCGCGTCATCAAATGCACACGATGGTTGTAGGTTATCGGATAGTTGCTGCCATCCTGCTTACCGGTCTCCAGCAGCCATTTTGCTGCCTCCAGGCCCAACGCCTCAAACTCATCCAGCACTACCTTAAACGCTGCACGTGCGGCGCCAGGTAGGCACATCAAACCGAGAATCAACACGCCGTCCGGTCTCAGCACGCGTAACAGCTCGGTAAACGCTTTGTCTTCCTGCTCAAAGACATAGTTGAACGGGCCACCGATGCAGACCACGGCGTCAAAGTGTTCGTTTGGAAAAGCGGAGAGATCGCAGATATCCGCCTCGCGCCATTCGGCGATGCGACCAGCCAGGCCGAGTGCTGTCATGCGGGCTTTATTTGCCGCCAACTGCTCAGGTGTCAGATCGGTGACCACTAGATATCCCGCCAGCTCGGCTAGCTCCTTGGTGAAGCGTCCGGGGCCAGCACCCACTTCCAGCACAGCATCGCCCGGCGTGATATGCTTACGCAGCACCTGCTGGTGCGCCGCGTACATGAGCTTGCCGCGCGGCGTAGCATCCAGCCGCTCCCATTCTCGCTCTACATGCGCTGCATACCGGGCCTTCACCCGCTCTGGTTGATAGACTGTGTCCATCTGATCCCCTTTCCGATAAAACGGTATTGGGGATAGACGGTATTATTCCACCTACTCCAATATATACCGTCTGTCCCTCATAACTCATGACTGCCTGGCTTCCCATAAGCGCAGGTTATCGGAAGTCAGAACGACTAGCGTCCACTAAGAAATTGTCTAAAAAGTAGCTGGCCAGAGTTCGCGCCGAGATTTTTCAGACAGTTTCTAAGGCATTGTTAGCAGCAACGCCTTCGCATCTATCCGGGAATTACCTCACCGTTTGATGGCAAGAACCAGCACACCGCCAGCGACCATCGCGATCCCAACCCATTCACGCAGGGCTGGCCGTTCACCAAGGAACGCGCACGCAAAAATCGCAACCAGCACTAGGCTCAGCTTATCGACAGGCGCCACCTTCGACGCATCACCAATCTGGAGCGCGCGAAAGTAGCAGACCCACGACGCGCCGGTGGCTAAACCGGAGAGACCGAGAAACAGCCACGTCTTGGATGGTAGCGCGAATGGATTGCTCCACTTCCCGGTCACCCACACGAAGCCGGAGAGGACGACCATAATGATCACGGTGCGAACGAGCGTGGCCAAGTCTGAATCGACCCCTTTAATGCCCACTTTCGCGAATATCGCGGTCAGGGCGGCGAAGATGGCGGACAGCAGCGCAAAGTAGAACCAAACAGTTGACGAAGTCATGAGATCTCCCCGTGCCAGAGTATTTGAGATGACGAAGTTCCGCAAAGCTGCATCATGTGGTCAATTAGCGATAGTTTCCCTATTATGGCACGATATCGTTTTCCCTGCCTGATCTTCGGATCACCTTGCAGATCGTGCATATCTGCTCTCTTCCGATTTCACAGTCCTCGCACGGCGTCCAATACTTGCCGACTCGCATACCATCGGATGCCGAGCACCGCCACCACCGTCGACACGATTGCTGCAACAATCAGCAAGGCAAGGTATGCCCAGGGGATCGCCAGCGTTTCTGGCGGGGGATCAAAAATGCCGGTGAGCATCTTCACGAGTACCTGGGCAATCGCCATACCGAGCAGGCCACCGATGAGTAGGCCGGTGATGAGCATGAGGAAACCTTCGCTCCAGAGGAATGCGCCAAGCTGGGCAGTTTTCGCGCCTAACGCAGAGAGGATGGCGAACATGCGCCGACGCTGTGCTAAACCAAGGGCCAGGATTAATCCTGATGACCCGGTCACCAACAAGATGGCAAAGGCCAATTCCAAACGGGTGAGTCCTTGCAGATCGATGGCGGTCAAGCTGGAACTGATGGCACGTTGTACGGCGCCGAGATCAGTCACCTTAGCGCCGGGGATACCCGCCACAACAGCGCGTGCCCGTTGGGCTACCGTCGCTGGACTCCCCGTCACCCGCATGAGCACGGTTTCGTCACCGGTATATCCGGTCACCTGTGACAGGTACGACGCGTTGGTCACCAGGAAGGAATCCGTCGGCGCGGTGGGAAATTCACGCACGATACCAATATAGTGAAACGGCACGACATGGTACTGCCGATCACGGGCAAATTGCACGCGCAGATTCAGTTGATCGCCGGGCTGCAGTTGGAAATCATTCACGGTTTCCAGCGCGACCAGCACGCCATCCGGGGTGTGTGCCAGCGCGTCCAGCGTCGCCTGTGCATTATGGTTGCCAAAGAAGGCATTGGAGATATTGGTCGCGGCGCCGATGGTGCGGGGATCGATGCCGTAGATATCCTGCAAATCCGTTCCGACATAGGCGAAGCGGTGCTGCATCGGCTGTGCGGCCACCACACCGGGAATGGCACGCAACGCGGCGAGTTTCGCGCTGGGCGGGTTGGACGTCGGCCCGGTGACCGTGACATCCGACCCATTGGTCAGTTCCGCGTCAATGCGCGATTGCCGGTTGTAGGTGGTGTTGAAAATTGCCGTGGAGACCGCGAAGGACAGCGCAAAGGCGACCAGCACGATCCCCCGCGTCACCAACGCTTGCTGGCGTGAAATCGAGCGAGCCACCAGGCCGGAGAGGCCATGGGCTACCGGCGCAAGCAGGCCTGCCAGCAGTGCGGCCCCGCCACGCAACACCCAGGTGATGAGCCGGTACGTCAGGAGCACGCCGCCAATCCACAGACACAACGGCGCGATGAAGGCTTCGTAATTCACCGCGTTGGCCGCGACCCCTTCCGGGGCCAACACGACTTGATACCCACTACTGGCCGTGCGCAAATACTCAATGGCACCGATCACGAGAATGATGATGTCGAGCCACATGCGCTGCCACAGTGGAGAATGCGTAGGCCGAACGACCGCGCGTGCGGCAGCAACCGTGGTCTGGCGCGCGAGCGTCCAGGCGGGCACGAGCACCGCACCTAACGCCAGCAGCATGCCCACCAGCGTCGCCAGCCCAATCCAGGTGAGCACGTGGCGATCTCCCCACTGGTGCAGTGGGATATGGAGAAAGCGTGAAAAGGCTATGGCGAGGAGTAGACCGAGGAGTA
>DASXVL010000720.1:0-1505 GCA_036504255.1 Armatimonadota bacterium
TTGCAAGCGACAAACGAACTTGTAACCCTGGAACAGCTGGGCAAGATTTTGCAGGCGGCGGCTATCGAAAGGATAGTCGATGATCAACAGTTACACTGGTGGGAGCGCCACTTGAACGCAAAATGGGAAAAACGCCTGGGATATCCTATAGCCGTTGTACGGAGTGGTAGAACGCCAAAGATGGTTTCACTTCCACGCCTCATTGTTGGCACAATCCATAGCGTAAAGGGGGGTGAGGCCGACGTCGTTATCCTTCTCGCCGATATGTCGAGAGCTGGCTATGAAGCATGGACGCGCTCTGGGGAAGGACGTGATGCCGTTATCCGTACCTTCTATGTAGGGATGACGCGTGCGCGCGAGACTCTTTTGCTTGTAGATTCGCATCATCGTGAACACATGGTCTGGCCAGGGTAACTTGGCTACCCTGAACCCTGTACACATTTTGGGATATCTCTTTCATTGAAACGGACCTTATCATGTCAGTCCAACAATATACCGCACAGCAACAGCCAGCGCCGCCGCGTTGCACCCAGGGCATATTGAGCGTGACGTCCCCCCGCCAGCGCCTCCGCGAAGTCGCAGCCATTTTGGCGGCAGGCTATCTGCGCTCGCGCGGCATGGTCGAGGGAGACATTCGGCAGGCGTCTTTCCCTGATGGTCAGTTCGACTTGACTTCATCCGCCGACCAGAGCGTTCATGTGGTCGAACCCGTCCGAAGGAGGAGACGACATGCCTGATACCGTGACCAATCGCACGCACCAATCGGTCCTGCGCCAAGTCGCCGCGCTCCCTGCGCTCCCCACGCGTGAGTTGCAGGAACGGTGGCGCGACCTCATCGGCACCGAGCCGCCGCCCGCCTGTAACAAGCCATTCCTGGTGAAGCGGCTGGCGCATCGCCTGCAGGAACTGGCGTTTGGCGGGATCACCGACACGACGCAGAAGGGGCTGGATGAGGTGCTTGCCCGAGCGGGTTACAACGCGCTTGGGGTGCAGACCAGCGTCAAACCTGTGCGGCAGCATGCGTTCAGGCAATACGTAATCGGCACGGTGCTCCGCCGGGAATGGGGTGGGGGCACCTACGAGGTCACCGTGGTCCGGAACGGGTTTGAATACGAGGGGAAGGTGTACCGGCACTTGTCGCCCATCGCGAAGTTGATTACCGGGTGCCACCAAAGCGGCAATGCATTTTTCGGCGTGAAGCCGACGAAAGGAAAACAGAAATGAATTTACAGAACACGCCACTGCAACAGAAGAAGCACATCCGGTGTTGGGATTATTGCCGCACCTCGAACGACGAATGGGAAAACAGCGATTTCAGTAGCCTGGATGCCCAGCATGAGTGCAACAAGGCGTATATCAGCAGCCAGCAGCAAGAGGGGTTTGTATGGACCGGGCATGCCGAGGATGGCGGGGTATCTGGAGGAACGCTTAATCGTCCAGGAATGAAGACACTCATGCAGGCGATTGAGGCTGGAGAAGTCGATTGTGTGATCGCCTACAAGATT
>DASXVL010000721.1:0-9867 GCA_036504255.1 Armatimonadota bacterium
TTTTGAATCTGCCGAAAGATATTTTTAGCTATGTCTATAACCCGCCGACCTCGGCGGAGGAGCTCACCTTCCACGAATTGCTCGCGCTGCGCACCGGCGTCCGCGGTACGGCGGGCATGAGCCTGAATAATTCCATGATGCTCGATGCACCGCATCTGGCCTTCTATCTGCACCGTAAGCTCGCCGCCCCGCTTGCCGCGTTGGTGGCGGTCCTGCTCGCCATCCCGCTCTCGCTCCACTTTGGCCGCTCGGGCGGTTATGTAGGGTTGCTCCTCTCCGTGGTGCTGGCGTTCTTTTTCATCGTCACCCAACAATGGACGCAGATTTTGGCGGAAACGTATCGTCTGCATCCGGTCTTCGCTGCCTGGGCGCCTGATGCCCTCTACGGCATCCTGGGCTTGGTGCTCCTCGTACGGGAGGAATGAAGGAATGTCTGCCGGTGCTGGCGAATTTTCTGCTTACGTTCACCGCGGGCTCCCGCTCGTTTGAGCCCGACAGGCATACGCGCATCCTGCGCCTTCCTCCGATGGGCCCCTGCGCTGGCGACGCACGCCTGACGTGTGAGGAGAGCGAGAGAGGGGTATAACGTAGATGGACGGTACCTCGTTCGCTGCCCCCTCCTATTACACGCCCAGGGGTGAGACTACCGCCCCACAAAGAAGTATATATGATGAGGACGCCATCAGTGATCCGGATGTTGCTTGCAGGGATAGTCCTGGTGCTCACGATGCACGGGGCACATGCGCTCATCCTCGCCCAACAAGGCAATCAACTCCTCATTGATGGCCAACCCGCCACGCTCACCTTTGCCCGTGGTTGCCAGACAGTCGCCGATCTTCCCATGTACCGGGCATTAGGCTTCAATACCCTGCTCGTGACCGCGGACTCCCCGGGCTCGCGCCAACTGACCAATTTAGAAACGCTTGCCGACGCCGCTGCCAAAGCCGGGTTGTTCGTGTTGGTCGAGCTGACGAATGGCGTTTGGTCTGCCGACCAGTATGCCGACATGCGTGACAAAAACTATGCGGAAAATGCCACCTATTTCCTCAATGCCGTCATCCCGCGTCTCAGCAAACACCCAAACGTCGTGGGATGGGTGATCAGCACGGCGGACGAGGCGCAGTCGTTGTCTTCGCTGGGCACGTTCGTTGATTATCTGAAGCGTAAATACGGCACGGTCGAGAATCTGAAAGATGCGTGGAGCGACCGAAATGAGGATGGGCATGTCATTGCCGCTCCGCCGGTGACCTCCTTTGCCTTGCTCACTGTGCTGCCGCTGGACCGTCTGCTCCATCTTTCTGCCAGTAAGGCCGTGAACGAAAAAATTATCGCGGACGTGACCGCCTACCAGGGGCTCATTAAGGCACGCAATAGCTATTTTCAGGCGGCAATGCAACAGCGCTATCAGAGCCTGGAGGAACTCACCCTCAATTGGCAATGCGCGGATGATTGGCAATATGATTCCTGGGATACGCTGACGATCGAATCCGTCCTGAAGCATGCGCAGAGCCATCCGCTCGCTTCACCCCAGTCAATGCTCGCGCTGGCGCGCTTCCAGTTGGATGCTCCGGTGGTCCTGATGGATTGGTGGGCTAAGCAACTGGCCTTGCGTGATCCGGGGCGCCTTGTCTTCGCTGGTGGGCAGCACAGCTACCGAACGATCATTTCCCTGCCCCATTCCGTGAATGGCGTGCTCACGGAATGCTATCCGGGATATGCCGAAGCGGACTTGGAAATGCAGAATCCGCATGCCATCGATATGGCCCGACGCGGAAACCAATTTATTGTGCTCGCAGGCGTACAAGCGCACAGTAGCGACCCCGCCGGGCTGGCGAGCGCCATGTATACCGCTGCCGTGCACGGGGCGGCGGGGATCTGTATCACTGATTGGGCAGCGCTTCGCAATGGCACTGAGGGGGCGAGCGGCGACTATGCCGCTACCGTGCACGCTTCGCTGGCCGATATGCAGCGGCGTGATCTGTTGGGACGTGCGCCGCTCCCCACTATCGCCATCGTCTATAGCCCCTACGCTCCCGGTCCGCGGGGCGGGAAACGCGCCATTTACGGATACCTGCCCGATTTTCTCTACCCAGGTCCGGGGATGCTGTTTTTTTACCTGCGTGGCGGAACGCGCTTTGGCCAGTTCGATTACCTGGCGGCAGATGACCTGACGCGCGTGCCGCTGACGCGGTATCAGACCATTCTGTTGCCCTCTGCCCTCGATGTGCCCGAGGCCGCGCAGCGCGCGTTGCTCAGCTTCGTGCAGGGGGGGGGCACCGTGGTCGCAGATATTGGCGCCGGCACGGTACAGGCGAACGGCAACTTCTACTTTCTCCCTGAAGGACTGATGAATCTGTTTCACGTGGTGAATGTCCCGGGCATCAAGCATGTGCGGCAGAATCTCGAAGTCTACCAGCCGCATGCCCGCTTCCCCTCGTTGCACGCCGGGCTGCGTACGAATGGCATTGCTGGCGGGTATATGATCGCACAGGCGGTAATGGTCACGCCGCTGGCAGGCGCACAACTGCTCTTTTCCACCGTGGAAGATAATCACCTGGGCAAGCCGACCGTGCGCGCACGCGCAGTTTTGCCGGTGAAACCGACGTACGGGGTGTTTGCCAATCAGTTCGGCCTCGGATATGCGGTCTACGCGCCATTTGCGTTGTACCAGCTCTGGTTGCCGGGGAATTGGCTGTTCGGCGAATTTCACCAGGATCTGTTCTCGCGCGGGGCGTCGGTAGCACTGCAGCGGCCAATCGACTTCATTCCCTCGCTGGCGTCCGTGAGCCGTTATGCCGATGGGAGTGTCTTCGTCTGGACGCGCGATCAGACGCGGCCGGAGGTGGAGGTGAGCAACTCCGCACGGCGTTTGTATGATGTACGGCAGGGGCATTGTGAGTTGGGCGAGGAGACGACCAGGCTGTGCTATGATATCTCCGGTTTCCATGTGGCAAATCCGCTGCCAATCTGGGTGAAGCCTACGCCAGCCACCGTGCGCTTTGTGACAAACCAAATCGACCGTCGTATGATGGATTTTGATCTGGAGGTGACTGGGGAGGCTGAAGATAGGTCCTCGCTCACCCTGCGCATCGGCAATGGTCTCTATCCCGTCACGCCGAATTCGCGGCATCGCCTTCTCCTCACCGGCCTTGCGGATACGCAGACGGCCCTGCTCGATACCGACGAGACGATGACGCTGCAGGCCGATGCACACGGTGTCTTGATCGTGAATACGACGGCGGCCCGTTGCCGGGTCCGCCTCATCCCGCTGGATGCGCCACCACCCCCGGCGGTCAAATCGGACGATGTGCTTATCGATTTGATGCCGGAATTTGAGGTAACTCCGCGATGAGCGTGTCGGGCGTCTGACGACTGAACGCACGGAGGGCGGGCATTATGCCCGCCCTCCGTGCGTTCTCATTTGCGCGAAACAGATTTAGCGACCGGCGCCACGAGGTGGTCGTCCACCACCGCCTCCGGGTCGTCCACCGCCACCGGGCGGGCGTCCACCTGGACCGGACGGTCGTCCCGCCGGACGGTTGCCGCTGGGGCCTCCCGTAAATCCACCACCCCCGGGTCGCTCGCCACCAGGCCGTCCGCCACGCGGTCCCCCAGGGCCCCCCGGCCCACTCGGGCGTCCGCCTGGTCCACCAGGTCCGCTTGGGCGGCCACCCATACCACTGGGGCGCCCGCCGCGCGAGCCACCGGGTCCGCCAGGAGCGCTCGGGCGATTGCCCGCGTAGCCACCGCCCGGTCCACCGGGACCACCGGGTCCACCCGGTCCGCTCGGACGATTTCCGGCGTAACCCCCACCTGGGCGCGCACCGCCCCGGCCCAGCGCACCACCGCGTCGAGCGCGTTGCTTGTCATCTTCCTCTTCCTGCACACGGCGCTGGTAGGCGCGGATGGGATGTTCCTCGCGCCCTGTTGGTGCTGGCGTCGGCTCTTCGACCACCGGACCAGCCTTGCGCCAGCGGCGATCGCCGCGTTCTTCCTTGCGCTCTTTCCAGTCCTCATCACTCGGTGCGCGTTTGGGGAATTCCGGCGCCGGTTCATTGAGTGCGGCGTCCTGCGGTTTTCGGCGTGCACGGCGTAGTTCACGTTGTTCATCCCGTTTCGCGCGTTCGGCCGCAATTCGGTTGCTTATGAGGATGCGCACGGCCTCCGACGGGGTCTTGGCGTCGAGGAGCGATTGCACTTCTAACAGTGCTTTCTCCTCGACGATGACCTCGATTTTTACCATGCCTTCGTCCATTTCGCGAGGTGTCATAACTATCATCCTTTCAACACGGCGTCGGCCCCGACCGGGATGCGCAGCCGTCTCACTGATCCACGTATTATCAAACCAGATTTTCTACCGGCGTCACCGCCGGAACGCGCGCCGGTCGTGGCGCACGCGTATTCAACCAGAGCAGCGGTATGGCGGAGAGTACCATCATCACGCCGCTGACGAAAAACGGTAGTTTCGTCGAAATGCCGGCGAGCTCTCCGGCCACCAGGGGACCGAAAATGGCGCCGAGGCTACTCCACGCCAGCACCTTGCCGACTTCCATGCCGCGCGTCTCATCGCGGGAATACCGTTGAATGAGTGTAGCCTGAATGGGACTCCAGATGCCCGATCCGATCAAGTCATGCAGCAAAAAGATGGCGGCAGACCAGATAAAGACCGGTATTACCGCCGAAGCGGATAAGGTGACGCCTTCGATAATTAATCCGGCGATATACCAACCGCGCAGATTTTTGAGCGGTAGATTGCCGACGATCAGCAAGGGGAGCGCAATGGTCACGCGATGGAGCACCAGAATCCAAGACGTCCACGTGAGCAAATCTTTTACCGCGGGAAAGGCGTTGGGAAACGTTTTGACAAAAAAGAGCTGCAGAAAAAAACTATGGCTTAACTGCATGCCGAACGTAAAAATAATGCCGGATACCAGCATGATCCGCAGATTCGGGTGCAGATCGAAACTGAACAATTCGCGCAACGAAATGATGCGTTGCGTCTTGAGACGTGCGGGCTCGTGGAAGAAGGCGGCCCAACACATCATGCTGATCAGGATCGATCCTCCAGCGATGAGAAAGAGTAGACGGTAAATGCCCAGACCGGTGCCCAGCACGTTGATGGCGACCCCGACGAGTAGGGTACCGCCCGCCTGCAGTAAATACTCGACCCCGCGGAACTTGCTGATGCGATTGAGAAATCCTGTGGCCCCCTCCTCATAGAGGATCACCGGATAGATGGTCTCACGGGTTAAGGCCCCAAGTTCGCGGAACGTCTTCAACAGCGTTTGCCAGGCCAACGCCGGCAACAGCGATGGGGCAAACGGCGTCAGCGCGGTCGCGCCGCCGCAAAGGATTAACGCCCAGGTGTAGAGCGGCTTGCGCCCCCAATGGTCGGCCAGACCGCCCATGTAGATCCGGGCGATCACCATTACCAGGCCGGCCAGGGCGAAGATTACCCCGATTTTTTGAAAACTGATGTGCTGCGCGTCCAGGTATAGCGGGAGGATATATTCGTATACGCCGGTGGAGATGCCGAATAGTACCGCGACGGCGAGCAACAGTCGGAGATTTGGCTTCATGCGGGCCTCAGCAAGCCGCGCGATCGGACTGTGACATACCTTCTTAGTTTACCACAGGCCCTTCCTTTTGTGCAAATGCCCGTAGCACGCTGATCCGACGTCCCGCCCCGCGGGCGCCGCCGGATCAGCGTGCGTATTAATAACAGGGGTACTTACAGGCAGGGGGCACGGCGCTCGTTACTCCCCTTGGCCTTCGGGGTGGCACAATAATTTTTGGTATCCGTCATGGCAAAGAGGCCGTTCGGGTTCTGGCGATACAGCCAGACCGGCAATTGGTAGGCGCCCTGTACCAGGGGACTCGGCTGCATCGGCTGCCCGAACGCCATTACCGGCTGCGTCGAGAGTAGCAGGTAGTGCACGGCCAGCAAATGTCCACGCTGATCAAATGCAAACGCTTCCGGCATCATGGGATCGAATTTGTTATCCACCAATGATTGATTCACATACACTTGACCCACGTTCGGGATGCATGCGCCCATCGGCTGATAGCCCAGGGTCATCGCCTGCTGTGTCGTCAAGCCGCGGAAGCGATCCGCTACCGCCATCAGCGTTGTGCGATCTGGTGAGGCCACGCTGGCCGGATAGGTTAACGTGCGCTCTTGCATGCCCGCCACGCGTACGGCGCGATCAAGCGTGATGTAGGGATAGTTCGGGTTGCCATGCCGCGTCACAATCGGGTTGACCATGCTGCTGGTGAGCGGATTTCCCGGGCTGAAGATGCTTGGGTAGTTATATGACACGTCCGTCCAGTCCAGATTGCTCACACCGAGTTCGTGCAGCGCGTACTGCTCCTCGCTTCCGAGCACCAGTATGATCGGCTTTCCGTTGAGATCGGTGGATGTCTTTGCCGCGACCGGCGTGGGGTACAAGGGCAAGCCTACCGGGCAGGATCCGATCATCGTGGTGCTGCTCATCGTCGTGACCTGCGAACCCGACATGACCGCCATGTTCGGTGAGGTCGCCGTATTGCTTGCGACAGTGGTATTCGTCTCCGTGGTCATTGTGGTGGTGTTCTGGGCTAGCGCCGCTCCGGTACTCAACGCCACGGCCGCCAGCATGGTCCACATCATCTTCATGCCAATTCCTCCTTTGGTCTCACCGGCGCCAGGTCCTGGCGGTCGGTGGTGAAATCTTCGATGATTATCCTGCAGAAGAATGCCGCACGCGGCAAAAAAGCACGACAATCCCGCGGGTATCCTCCGCGCATCACGAGCATTTGGTTAGCAATCTTGACACAGTCCGGCGGTAACTCTCAGCATCTCCGAGACGCTCACCTGCGCCGGCATGCGGACGGCGCCACGGAAAATGGGTATAATGGGGCAATGCTTTCCTGGGATCTCATTGTTGTCGGCGGCGGACATGCCGGATGTGAAGCCGCACTCGTTGGTGCCCGGCGCGGGCTACGTACCCTCTTGCTGGCCATCCGTCGTGAGCGCATCGCCCACCTGCCGTGCAATTGCAGCATCGGCGGACCGGCAAAGGCGCACCTGGTACGCGAAATTGCGGCGCTGGGCGGCGCGATGCCCCGCATCGCCGATGCCGCCATGACGCATGTCCGTATGCTGAATACCAGCAAAGGGCCGGCGGTACAGGCGATTCGCGCCCAGGTTGATAAGACGCGCTACCCGGCCCTGATGCAGCAGATGCTCGCGGGCGAACCGCTGTTGACGGTGCGCGAGGGCGAGGTGGCATCCCTCCAGGTACAGGCGGGGCAATGCGTCGGTGTTGTGCTCACCGATGGCGCCGCGCTGGTCGCGCGTACGGTCATCCTTACCACGGGCACCTTTTTGAACGGCATGACTTTTATCGGCACGCTCACCACGCCCGCCGGGCGTGACGGCGAGCCACCCGCCACGCAACTCTCTGCCTCCCTGAGAGCTGAAGGGCTGCGGCTGGGGCGTTTTAAGACTGGCACAACCCCGCGCCTCGCCGCCGATTCGATCGATTATCGCCGCTGCGAAGAACAACCCTCTAGCGCGGAGCCGCTCCACTTTCAGTTCGCCTGGCAAGACCCCCTGCATCCAGAGCACCCGCTGCTCCCCTGTCACATTACGCACACTAACGAGCAAACACATGTTCTGATACGTGAGAATCTGGACAAGTCCGCCCTCTATGGCGGTTTCATCACCGGACGCGGTCCGCGCTACTGCCCGTCCATCGAGGATAAGGTGGTGCGCTTTGCAGATCGGGAGCGGCATCAGGTGTTCCTGGAGCGTGAGGGCTGGGCCTCGAACGTGATTTATCCGATGGGCATCTCTACCAGCTTGCCCGCCCACGTCCAGGAAGCCTTTGTACGCAGTATTCCCGGCCTGGAACAGGCGGTCATCCTCCGCCCCGGTTATGCGGTGGAGTATGACTACGTGCCCCCTGACCAGCTGTGGGCAAGCCTGGAATGCAAGGCCATTGGCGGTCTGTTTTGCGCCGGGCAGATCAACGGCACTTCCGGCTATGAAGAGGCCGCTGCGCAGGGACTGCTCGCCGGGATCAACGCCGCACAGCGCCTGCGGGGCGAAGCGCCCATCATCCTTGGACGCGAGGAAGCCTATATCGGCGTGCTGCTCGATGACCTGGTGACCAAGGGCACGGATGAACCCTATCGCATGCTCACCTCGCGTGCTGAACACCGCCTGCTCCTGCGCCAGGATAATGCCGACCTGCGCCTCGCGGATCTGGGCGCGCGCCTCGGTCTGCTGCCTGCGGCAAATTATGCTCGGTTTTGTGAGAAGCGTCGTGCCATAACCGCAGAGTTGGCGCGGTTGGCGACGACGCCTCCCGGCGAGAGCGCGGTCGATGGCGCCGGGCTGGCGAATGTGCTGGAGTGGTTGCGCCGTCCCGAATCATGCTATGCGACCTTATGCGCCTCGGATAAGCAGGCGGCTGCGCTCTCGCCCGAGGTCGCATTTCAGGTGGAAAACGCTATCAAATACGAAGGGTATATTCGTCGCCAGGAACGGCAGGTGGCGCAGCATCGTCGCCTCGATCAGCGCCAGATTCCTCCCGACTTCGACTATCCTTCCGTGCGTGGTCTCTCCCGCGAAGCTATCGACCATCTCTCCCGCGTGCGCCCATGCTCGCTGGGACAAGCGTCGCGCATCGCTGGTGTCGCGCCCGCCGATATCTCACTGCTGCTCGTGTGGCTTAGTGCTGCAGAGCGTCGCGCCGCCGTTTCACGTGAAACAACAGTATGAATGATTACATGATACAACTACATAACGGCGCACAGGCCTTGGGGTTGACACTCACTGCGGACGAGGAGACACGCCTGGCGCGCTTCCTTGAGCTCTTGCTGGAGCGTAATCAACACGTCAATCTGACGGCGATTACCGAACCGCGCGAAGTCGCCAGCAAGCACTTCCTCGATTCGCTCTCCGTGGAAACGATCTGGCATCCGCGTCCCGGTGATCGGGCCATCGATATCGGTACCGGCGCGGGCTTTCCCGGCATACCGCTCGCGATCCGCCACCCGGAGGTCGCGTTTGTGCTCAATGACAGCGTGCGCAAGAAAGTGGATTTCTTACGTGACGCCGTGACCGACTTGCGCTTGCCTAACGTGGTACCGTTTTGGGAACGCGCAGAAACGCTCGGTCGTAATGGGCAATATCGGCAACAGTTCAATGTCGCCTTCGCGCGGGCCGTTGCTCACCTCGGAGCGCTCATTGAATATGCCCTCCCCTTGTTGAAGGTCGGCGGCACGCTGATCGCCATGAAGGGGCCAAGCGGGGAACGCGAGATACCAGAGTGCGCACAAGTCCTGGCCCTGATTGGCGGCGAGGTGACTGGAACGCATCACTTATCGTTGCCGGAGGCCGGGGAACGTCTGCTCATTGCAGTACGGAAGACCCGTGTCACCCGTCAAGAGTTCCCCCGCGAGCCCGGCATGATGAAAAAAAAGCCGCTTTTCCTTGACAGTACGCGGAGCACTCCTTAGAATGGTCAGGTAATACCTGAAGAGCGGGCGCATTTCCCCTCACTTTCTGCTTTAGACTCCCCGTGGGAGCCGCCACGCCTCGCATAGTATATCGCACACAACGGAACGGATAATCACTACATGGCTCGAATTCTTGCAATTGTGAACCAGAAGGGCGGGGTGGGCAAAACCACCACCGCGATTACTCTCGCGGCGGCGCTCGCGGAGGCCGGTCACCCGACCTTGCTTGTCGATATGGACCCGCAAGGGAACGCCACCACCGGGGTCGGCGCCACCAAGTCGGCATTGACGCGCACCATTTACGATGTGCTGCTCGGTGAGTGCAGTTGGGACGAGGCGATAGTTCCCTGTAAAATTGAC
>DASXVL010000722.1:0-5442 GCA_036504255.1 Armatimonadota bacterium
CTTGCCTTTCGCCGAATCATCCGCGCTGCCGCAGGCAACGATGGCCATCTGGATGGGCCAGGTATTATCGGTGCCCACCACCGAACCGTCGCCGCGCGAGTCGGCGACCGCGCCGTAGTAGAGGATATTATTGTGCTCATCCGTATAGATGCGTTCCCAGCGTCCGGGGGCAGTATTTCCGCACGGATTGATGCACGACCCACGATTGTCGAGTTCCCAATTGACCGTGATGTCCAGGGCCCCGGCGCCTTTCACGAAGGGTTGACCCGATCCCGGACCATCCGCGGTCTTCACGCTTTCATTGCTCGCGAACGTGCCCGTCACCGTCGCGGCCAGCAAGGTGATCGTGTAGTGATCGCCCTCGCTGCCAAATTCGCCGATGACGCCGCTCGCGCCGCTGCTCGCGCCGCGAATGCGCTGCCCCTTTTCAAAGAGCGTCGCCGGGTCGGGCGTCGCGCTCTTGCCACTACCTTTGGCGATGTTCAGTTGATGCTGTGCGGCATCCCACGCGCCGGTAGCTGCCGTGGTGACGCCGGTAATCTCCGACCATTTCACCGCCGAATTGCTCCAGGTAACTTTTTGCGGTAGCGTGCCGACATTGCGATAATCGACGCTGACCAGGTTGACGATTTCACCGACGTCCACGCTCTCGGTGGCCGTAATGCCGGTATAGTCCGTGTAGAGCCCCTGCGGGAAACGGTCGCTCGTGCGTTTCCGAATATCCGTAACCAGGAAGCGCTGCCCGCCATTGAGGAGAATGACATCACCGGGACGGTAATCCGCGCCGCCGGAGTGAATGGTCACCTGATGCGGCATGACGAATTTGCGCGTGGGATTCCAATAGAACTCGCCGCCACCACCATCGCCCGGCGTGTAGTAGCCCAACGCGCGCACCATCGTATTATCCGCGCCGGTCACACCACGCAGCGTCGAGAAGCCCTCGCCGTGTTCGACCGCGACGCGCAGACCCGCTTGCCCCATACTGTAGTTTTGCAATACGGAGAGCGGTAGCTGCAGCGTCGCATTTTTACGCGGAGTAAAGCGCACGCTCAAGCTTTCGAGCTCCACATGATCGCCGGGTTGAAATGACCCTTGCATCTGCTGGATATTGAGATACCAGCTATCCGAACCGGCAAGGCCGGCCTGCGCAAAACGCGCGATGGCGCTGACTTCTCCGCTCCCGTGCACGGTCCCCTGCGCATCGACGCTTTTCACCCGTTGCCCAACGGCAAAGCTATCCTGATCTATGGCATTGATCCACACGCGCGTGCCAGCGCTCCAGCCCTTGCTGGCAAGCACGGTGTTGGTTGAGCGCGCCGGGAGGACATAGCCCGACCCTGGGTCGGTAATTTCGATATGCGTCAGCGCATCCGCCGTTAACACCGCCCGCGCCTCCGCACGGCGGTTGGGCGAGTCGATGACAATCTCCGGCGGAAGGCCGGGCAGGTAGCCGGAGCCGCCATCCGCCAGCATAATTTCCGTGATCTTGCCATCTTTGCGCGTGATGGCGCCGATGATGGGGAGCACGCCCCCATCCGGCGGCGCTTCAATGGTGATGCGGGGCGTCGCGCCATAGCCGGAGCCGGTGTCCACCATGGTAATCTTGCTGAGTTTCCCCTCGGGGGTTACCTGCGCCGTCGCCTGGGCCGTGCGTCCATTCGGCTCGGGCAACAGCACCTGCACATCCACGCTATCCACATAGAGCATGCGGTGCGCTTGTTGCGCCATGGCGCCGGAGAGCGCCAGCGCACACACGGCGATGAGTATCACAAAATTCGAGAGTACTTTCATTGTTTATCCTCCACCTGATAATCGTCTTAACGTAGCGGCGAAAATGTCAGGTCCGGTTGATCGCTGATATAGCAGGTGAACCAGTTCCACGCGCTGCCACCCTGATTTTTGACGAGCAGCGTATTGATGCCTTTTTGCAAGTGTATCATGGTCGGGATCGGTTTCCAGCGGTTGTACTGGCAGCCCATGGCCGCTTTATCTTTCTCGTTCAACGCGCTATTCACTAATGTGCCGTTCACCCAGGCTTTGGCCCACCAGTCGGTGCCGATCATGAGCATGGCGTCACGTTCGTCGGGACTGGTGATGTAGGTCACCGCATAGCAGAAGTCCAGACCGCGTGACCAGGTGCGGAAGGTGAAGTTAACCCCATTCTCCGCATGGGCGCCCAACGCGCGATCGGTTTGCGCCCAGCGCAGTTCGCCCTTCGCCGGGTCGCGCTCATCACGGTATACCGACTTGAGATCCAGCTTGATTTCCGGCGGATAGACGGTGAGCATGCCCTTCTTCACCGCCTCGTCCTTATCGCCGTCACGTCCGAGCCCGTTCCCCCAAAAGCTCTTGAAGGGGCCGACGACCGACCACAGGGGTGAGGATAACGTGCGTAACTGCGGTGTCAGCTTGATGCCGTAGATGCCGAACGCATCCGGCCGGCGGATCGACAGGCGCACCGTGCCGGCGGGCAAGTCCACCACCGGGAAATCGGTGCGGTCCGGCTTACCGGGCTCACGGGTCACCATGGGAATCGCCAGGCTCTTGCCCGCCAACGAGACGGCCATCACCCCGGATGCCCCGGCGACGTGGCCCACGCTCAACCGATACTGCCCCTTCGCGGGCACCGGCAGGTCGAATTCCAACACACCTTGTGCGCTGCTGACGACTTTGGTGAAGCGCCACTCAGGATTATAACTCTCGGAATCCAACAGCTTCGCCGCACAGTCCGGGGCGCGTTGCGCAAACAGCGTCTGCGCATCGACGAACTCTTCCGGCGGATCGAAGCGGTCGGTACGCGCATACTCCAGCACGCCGGGGAAGCGTGTATTGACTTGCGCGGGCGGATAACTGCCCAGTTTTTCATAGACCACCATCATGGGCGCCAGTGCGAGCGCCGTGCGTGCCCGCCAGTATTGCGCATGCTGGAATGCCTCCCAGGCCACATGCAGGTTGGCCAGATACGCCACTTTCTCCTCGGCGCTCACGGAACCCACGTACACGCCGGTCGTGACGGCGTCGGCGACGTTCTGCGCATAGGTGAGCCGCGCTTTCACGAAATCGATGCGCTCTTGCGGCACGCGGGTGTCCGCGGCGGTAATGGCCGCGCCGTTGCCCGTGCGGAAGGTGCGCAGTTGGAAGGGCTGCAGCGTGAGCGTCAGCCGGGGAGCCAGCCACGCCACGGGTTCACCGGGCACCAGCGCCGTCATGCTCTTCGCGCCGGTGAGTGTCAACGTAATGGTCACCGGATAGGCTTCGCGGTTAACGGCGTAGAAATAGTACCCCTTCTCGATGCCGGAGCCGGGCAGCGGATCGGTGACATCGCGGTACCACACCGCCACCGGGTCGCGGGCGATCTCCAGCGCGGTAAAGGGCAGGCGCGGCAGGCGACTGAACTCCTGCAGCCAGCGGCCACGCACGTCGCGTTGGCCGTAGTAGTAGCCGTATCCGCCCTCACGGATGGCCATGGTATCCTCATCCGCCAGCACCACGGAGAGCCGCTCCAGATTATTCACGCCGACGGCGTCACTGGCCCCGCAATAATGCGCATTCTTGATCGGGTCACCCAGCTTATCCAGCGGAAATTCCGCACCCCATTCCGTATAGTAGTTGCCAAAGGCGAAGGCGCGCTCGCGATTGCGCCCCACCGCTTTATTCTCCGGCGCGAGGAAGGCGTCGTACGCGCGTTGGTCGGCCAGATAGGTAAAGGTCTTGCCGCGCCCATAGCCCCCGACGGGCACGATGGCGATACCGGCCTCGTTGGCGAGCGTGTTCAGGTCGATGCCCATTTCCAGCAAGCGTTGGCGAATCTCCGTCGGTATCATCCCCTGATGATTTTCATCGATCATGCCGTTGCCACAGAGAAAGAGCGTCAGATCCTTACGATTGCGGCTGATGCGCGCATGCAGGCGGCGCAGATAGTCGGTCACGCGGGCGGCGCGCCAGGCGATCCACTTCGCTTTCATGTCGGGGGCGGTGAGGAAACGATAGCGCGTTTCAAAGCGGCCGTCATCACCGGCTTTCCCCGGTACGGTGACGCCGGTATCTTTGCTGAACTGCGCCACCGTCCAATCGCCGTATCCCCAGTTCACACTGGTGATCGCGTACAAGCCGTCCCACAGCCAGCCGTCAATGCGCCCGGACATACCGGCGAAGGCCGGCGAGTCGGAGACCTTGTCCGCCAATTCCCCGTAGATGTCGATCATCTTCTGCTGCACCTGCGGGTGCAGAATATTCCACGTCGGCCACATGCCGCCCTGCGCGCCGGACGTGCCCGGACACATGCCCCACCAGGTGGTATCGTACAGGTCTTGCGGGTGTTCCGCACCGGCGGTCATCACGTTGGCGTTGAAGTAGCCTTGCTTGCCCAGGAAAATTTCCGGCACGTACTTCAGCCCGTACTTTTCGCACATGAGCGCGGTAATGCGCACGGCGTCATGCCCTTTGATGAGATAGCCTTTCAACACGGGCGAATCATAGGTGGTCTGCTGATACGCGGCTTCCGTGGGCCAGATGGCATTCATGCCGGTGTACGCCATCAGTTCCGCCCAGCGCTGAATGCCGATGTAGTCGCGCTCGATATCGAGGAGGCCGGGCGGGGTATTGAACTGGATATGCCAGCGATCCTTCTCTTCCAACCAGGCGCCCATGAAGCGGCCACCCTGCGGCGGCGTGCCGAGCGAGGGCAAGGGGCCGTCGATGCGGTACAGGCGCAGGTGCGCCGCGGCCACCCGCCGTCCGATACGCGCGCTGACCAGCCCCAGGTGCACCGATTTCGCATTGGTCCAGAAGATCACGCGCTCGGTCTGCATGGCGTTGCTGATCGGATAGACGCCGCCCGTTTCGTAGCCAAAGCCCGGCGGCATGAAGCCCTTCTTCGCCTTCGCATCATAAATATCGCAAATGGAGACGCACACGGAGCGCCAGTCATCGTCGGGGTGGTCGATTTCCAGCAGGTAGGGCGTGCTGGTATTGTCCATGCTGACCTGGTAGGCAAAGCCGGAGAAATTGCGCGCGGGCTTCTGCGTATCGACTTCCACGCCTTCGCCGCGCCCGTCGTTGCTCTCGCGGTATTTGCCGGCGGCCGAGGTATTGACGCGCGTCGGGCCATTGCCCTCCCAGTAGTTCGTGCCCGACACCACCGGCGCGCCGTCGAGGGTATTCGCCACGCAGTCGATGTCATGCACCAGCGTCATCTTGGCGTTGCGCACCGCGGGGGGCGGCGTCTTGGTGTCAATGACCACATAGCTACCGGCGCGGAATTCCGCTTCGCTCAGCAACTTCCCCTCGTGCAGGGCATACAGGTGATAGACGCCTTCGCGCGGGCAGGGAATCTCGATGGTCTGTGTGGCCGGCGCGGGCTGGGCGGGAAAGACCACGGTGGTGACGATGGAGTACCCCTTGGTCAGCCCATTGATGCTGACGATGTCGTAGTGCGCGGCG
>DASXVL010000723.1:0-20563 GCA_036504255.1 Armatimonadota bacterium
GGCGAGGTCGGTGATCGCCTTATGCAACTGGATGTTCATCAACTCCAGCGCGTCCTGCATCTGCTGCAGGCAGCGCCCTTGCTCGGCGACCAGGCGGTCACGATGCCGCCAGAGCGTGCGCAATCGGATGAAGGGGGCCGGCGGCTGAAAGGAGGCGGGCAGCACGCCGTAGCTGTGCATCAACTGCAGCCCGGCGGCTTCCAGGATGCGCAGCGGCTGCACCCAGTAATTGCCGGTGGATTCCAGCGCCACCGTGGTGATGCCGTGCGAGCGCAGCCAGGCGGCCATCGCCTGCAGATCGGGGGTCGTGCACCCGAAGGTGCGGCAGGACTCGGCGGCGAGATGCGGCGGAATGGCCACCGCGTGACAAGTCGAGCCGACATCGATGCCGGCAGCCAGCGGGTGAGTGATGGTCATCGCCTCGGTCATGTCCGGGAGGCGACGCCGTTGACGGGAAGACGCCATCAGTCGTATCCTTGCGGTGCGAGACTCTCGGGACGCCCGGCCCGCGTCGCCTCAACAGAAAAAAGCTGACACACCGACGGGAGTGATCGCTCACGCGATCCTCACCATGCTGGAGAAGGCGGCAACGCGGAACCGCGCTGTCTGACGGGCTCGAAGGCACCACAGTGCTGATCGGCCATGCTTGCCAGGCGTCCCGAGGCTCCTCAAGTCTACCGCAAACCGCCCGCCGCGGCCACCAGTTTCGTGTGCGGTGGAAGGCACGCGCAGCGCCCCCTCCGAGCTGTCTGGAACAGGGCCCAAGCCCGGCTATCTCCTGCAGGAAACAACAGCCTGGACGGGATCACTGACGAGGCGCATCGCCAAGTACCAGTACACCGCTTTGCGCGGTACACAAAAGCAAGCATCAGGCTCTGCCGAAGATCCATGACTTCACGCACCAGGCGTCGTCTCGGTGTTCCAGGCATGCCGACGATGACTGCGCGTCCCCTGGTCGCCATGCTGCGGGTCATACGCATACTCATTCAGCATGGCGTACGGGAATTCCTGGCATTGCTCGCAATGATCATGCCGTCTGTTCTCCCGTTTGCCGGCGATGCGATGACGGCGCGTTAGTGCCATCCGATCACATCTCTTACCCCCGTCCAGCGAGATCGAGTATAATGGGTCTACCTTAAAGCGCGAGCGATGAAGAGGCGAACCGAATTATGTTGGAACAGACGTTTTGCCATATCCCCGGTATCGGGGCGAAGACGGAAGAGGGGCTGTGGGCGGCGGGTATTCGGAGCTGGCAGGAGGTGGCGGGCCATGCGGGGCTGCCCGCGCGTCGCGCCGCCGCGCTCACGCAGCATGCCGGTGAATCCCTCGCACGCTTGGCAGAGCGGGATGCGCCGTTCTTTGCCGAACGGCTGCCATCGGGCCAGCACTGGCGGCTGTTCCCGCATTTTCGCGAGCGTATCGCCTACCTGGACATCGAGACGACCGGTCTCGGCAACCCGGGCGACCATATCACCACCATCGCGCTCTATGACGGGCGGGAGATACGGCACTATGTGCATGGGGAAAATCTTCCCGCATTCGAAGAAGATGTCCGCGCCTATGACTTGCTGGTGACGTTCAACGGCAAATGCTTTGATATCCCTTTCATCGAATCGTCCTTCGGCATGCAACTGCGGACGCCGCACATCGACCTGCGCTACGTGTTCGCCAGCCTGGGCTACCGGGGCGGATTGAAACAGATTGAGCGCACGCTGGGCTTCGACCGCGGCGAGCTGGCCGAAGTCGATGGCTACTTCGCCGTCATCCTCTGGCACGACTACGTCAAGAAGAACAACCGCGCGGCGCTGGAGACGCTCCTCGCCTACAATCTCCTCGATACGGTGAACCTGGAAGCGTTGATGGTGCACGCCTACAATCTCCACGTGGCCAAAACGCCCTTCGCCGCGTCGCTGCGCCTACCGACCCCCGCCACCCCGTCGCTCCCCTTTGCGCCGGATATGGCGACGGTGACCCGCCTGCGCCGCCAATATCTCGGCGGGTGGTGAAATTCACGCGAACGGCACGTCTATACGGACGAGCGATAGGGCCTGCCAGCGAGCCACTACCCACCAACCGGTAGCGCCTGTTGGGCCTCTCGGGCATAATGAGGCAGAATCGCTACCTCACGAGAGTGGGGTCCGGCGTATCGCAATGAAGGAAGGGTGTTGCTGGTATGGATTTGAACTATGTCCTCATCTGGATGGTGTTGATGTCCTGCGTGGCAGCGCTCGTTATCCAACTCAAGCGGCGGCAATGGGGCTGGGTCACTCTTTTTGCCGGGCTGCTCGTGCTGACGCTTTTATTGTTAGTGCTGGCGCAGCCGGTGGCTGGGCTCGTCGCCGGAGCCTGTTGGGCGCTCTTTATTGTTCTCCCCTTACTCGGCAATAAACACCTAGCACGGCTCGTTGTGCGGCAAGATTACGCAAAGGCGCTGCGGGTTGCCATGGTGATCCGCGTGTTGCACCCCCTTGATGGTTGGTGGGGGCTTCCGGTATTGCTCACGAGCCTCAACTATGCGAAACAGGGGGATTTTGCGCGCGCAGAGGAACTGCTCCAACGCTGTAAGGACTTTCCGTCGCAGTTCGGCCAAGACGCGCGTATCCATCTTTTTCGCCTACGTGGGGCATGGGACGAGTGTGTGCAGTGGGCGCAATCACCAGCAGGCGCCCAGGTGCTGAAACGGAATGTCACCTTACAAATACTCTACTGTCGGGCGCTGGGCGAAACGGGCGATCTGCACCGCCTGCTGACATACATCAACGAGCGTCAAGCATCGCTGCAACCCGATGGGGCTGCCATTTACCATCAAATACTCCTGTATACTTTCACCTTCTGCGGGCATACCCAGGGCGTCGATCAGATATTGGCCAGTCAGACCTTTGCCCACTTGCCGAAGTCGGTGCAGGAGTTTTGGCGCGCCAGTGCTGCCATGGCGGCCGGGTCTGCGACGGCCGCAGCGCGCCTTGCCGCGCTACCGACCCCGGAAGATGGCTCGCTCCTCCGCGCGGTGGAGCAACGCCTGAGTCGCCCATTGGTGATTGCTGCTGATCTGCTGGGCGAAGAGGAGCAACAGGCACTGGAGAAGCGCTATCGCGATGTTCTCGGCGAAGTGCGCTACCAAGCCACCGCGGCACGTACGCCCCCCGTCGGTACGTATACGCTCATTGCGCTATGTTTGGCCATGTTCATCGTCGAACTCGCCTATCATGGCAGCACTGATGCCAGAGTTCTCTACTTTCTTGGTGCGCAACAACGCTATGGCATTCTGATCCAGGGGGAATGGTGGCGCATATTGACCGCCAATTTCCTACACTTTGGCTGGGTACATCTGGCAATGAATATGGGCGCGCTGCTCATTTGGGGTCGCATCCTCGAACCGCGATTGGGCACTTGGCGGTATCTGGTGACGTATCTGATCGCGGGCATGGGGGCGATGTGGGTGGTCACCCTGAGCACCACACGCCTCAATGTTATCTCCGTCGGGGCATCGGGGGCAATCATGGGATTGCTCGGTGCGGTTCTCGGTACGGCGTTGTATGGGTGGCTACGCAACCATGTTACGCTTGCCCGGAAGCAAGCGCTCGTCATTCTTGCACTTGTGGTCCTGCAAACTTCCTTCGACTTCCTGACGCCGATGGTGAGCATGACCGCCCATCTCTCCGGCACGGTCATCGGATTTCTTCTCTCGCTCATCTTATTACGGTTCCAGCCCATGGCCGGCGTTCGAACAGCACATGGATAGGGCCTTGCGTGTAGATAAGGAGGTGCGCATGGGCGGTAAATTGCTCCTAATCGATGGCCACAACCTGCTCTTTCGCACCTTTTACGGCATTCCGGCGCGGATACCGGGGCGGGACGGGCAAGCGATTCATGGGGTCGTTGGCTTCGTCGGGACGCTGCTGAGAACGCTCGCGCTGCTGGAGCCGACCCACCTGCTGGTGGTCTTCGACCATGAGAGCGGGTCGTTTCGCAACACGCTGGATGAAAATTATAAGAGCAACCGCGTGGCGGCACAGGCCGAGCGCGATGATCCGTTTTCCCAGCTACCCGCGATCTATCACACGCTCGATCATCTCGGCTGGCAGCATAGCGAAACGCCTGGTGTGGAAGCCGACGATGTCATCGCCGCTTACGCGCAGCGGTACGGCGGTGCGGCCGAGGTAGTGATTCTGTCCACGGATGCTGACCTGCTGCAGCTCATCGGGCCGGGTGTCTCCGTGTTGTACCCGCGCGGAAAAGCGTCGCTGCTGTACGGTCCGGCGGAGGTGGTCGCGAAGTACGGGGTCGCGCCGTGCTTCATCCCCGATCTGAAGGCGCTCACCGGCGACCAGTCCGATAATCTCGTCGGCGTGCCGGGTATTGGTCCGAAAACTGCGTGCGCGCTCATTCAACGCTTTGGCGGGATAGCGGAGATCTTTCAGCAGCTTGAGGCCATCGAACGCGATTTACTCCGCCAGAAACTCATGGCGCACCAGCAACAGGTGCTGCATAATCTGGCCTTGATGCGGTTAGACCGCCAGGTCACGCTGCCGTGCGCGCTCGCCGAGCTTGCGATCGTCCCCGAGTCATGGCAACGTAAAACCATGGGGCTCCTCCGCGAAGCCGGGATTGCGGGCTTCCCGGAGGACACCGTTAACGCTGGTGGGCTTATGAAGGCGTAAGAGGCACGGCAGGCAATCTATAGCGATAGGCGAGCTGTATTAGGCAGAATGCCATGGCTACCTTACGAGAGGGGGTACGGCGTAGCGCAGGGAAGGAAGGGTGTTGCTGGTATGGATTTGAATTATGTCCTCATCTGGATGGTGTTGATGTCCTGCGTGGCATCGCTCGTTATCTAACTCAAGCGGCGGCAATGGGGCTGGATGACGCTCTTTGCCGGGCTGCTCGTGCTGACGCTTTTATTGTTAGTGCTGGGCGCATCCGGTGGCTGGGCTCGTCGCCGGAGCCTGTTGGGCACTCTTTATTGTTCTCCCCTTACTCGGCGCTAAACACCTAGCGCGTCTGGTTATGCGGCAAGACTACGCAAAGGCGCTGCAGGTTGCCGTGTTGTGCCGCCTGCTCCACCAACTGCACTGGAGTCGGCAACAGCCGATCCGCCGGGCGCTACAACGCGACGAAACGGCCATCCACCGTTGGGCGCAGGAACGCTGGCCCGCGTTAAAAAAAAGCCAAGCGCACCCGGCGCAAGATTCTCTTCGTGGATGAATCCGGCGTTTATCTCTTACCCGCCGTGGTCAAGACGTGGGCTCCACGCGGCCAGACACCGGTGTTGCATCACCAGGTAACGCGCGACTATGTCTCGGCGATCAGTGCCGTCTCTCCTGGCGGAGGCCTCTATTTCCAGGTACAACGCCGGGCGTATGATAGCGCGGCAGTCCTGGCCTTTCTCGATGCGCTCCATGCCACCGTGCACGGCAAGCTCCTGGTCATTTGTGATGGCGCCTCCATCCACCGCAGTGCACAGGTGCAGGGCTATCTCGCCAAACAGCAGACCTGGCTGCAGGTCGAAGCCTTATCGGGGTATGCCCCCGAACTCAATCCCGATGAAGGCGTGGCGCTACCTCAAAGATGTTGAGCTGCAAAATCAGACCGTCATGACCATCAGTCGCCTGGAAACCGCCGTCAATGCAGCACTACAACAAATCAGGCGTCTGCCCAAGATCGTGCGAGCCACCTTCCGCGAAGCGGGATTGATACTATGACTTCGCTATGTCCAGATCAGTAAATTCGCGGAACAGCGCAAATCGATTTTGCCTGTATTATTATCCCGCCATCCGGAATTGCATGTCTGGAGCGCCGGGTGTTCCTATGGCGCGGAGCCCTATTCGATCCTGATGTTATTACACGAGCTCACACCCCATGCACATCACCGGGTGTTGCATCTGATTTCGACCACGGGGTCTTGGCGCGAGCCCGCGCGGGGATTTTTACCGAGGAGGAAATACGTTCGGTACCCGGTCCATTACGCCAGCAGTATTTCACACCGCTGGGCGACCGGTATCAGATTGCTGCGAGCTTGCGGAATTCCATCGAATTCGGACATAATAATATGCTTCGCGATCCCTGTCCCAGTGGATTAGACCTATTGGTCTGCCGGAATGTGGTGATTTACTTCGCTGATGAGGAGAAACAGCGCCTTTTTTACAACTTTTTCCGTGCCTTGCGGCCGGTCTGGGTGGGCAGCACGGAGCGTGTGGCGGAGGCTCAAGAGATTGGGTTTGTCTCAGCGCGGCTGTTTTTTCAACGACCGTTAACGTCTTCGTAGGGCTGGGGGATTAAATGGCGCCTATTCACATCGTCGATGATGCCATGTTCATGCGGGCGACCGTAAAGAAGATTATTCTATCTGCCGGACACGAGGTCGTGGGGGAAGCGGAGAACGGTGTCAAGGCCGTGCGGCGTGCGCTGGCGTAGGCAGTGTTGCGGCTCTTACACGACTGCAGAATCTTTGCGGAAGAGGCCCTCTGCTCCAGCTAGTGTGTGTTCGGAGATGTGGCGCTGAGGTTGTGCAGTGTACCGTGTGGGCGGTTAGGCAATGGAGGATCACTAATCTTTAACAGACAAGGACCGGGCAACCGGTGCATAGCATATAGATTGCGTACGGTTTTATGCGTTATAAGGGGATAACCAGTGCAACAAGCCCTTGATGCCATATTGCAGATAGACATTTTATCCCCACCCCGGGAGTATGTCCAGCAGGTAATCGCCGCCCTGTGCGCCCACCTGGGCTATCAGTGTGGCGTGGCGTTTACGGTGTCGTCCACTGGGTCATATGCTGTGTTTGCGCACCATCAGGTCCCGGACGATCCCCAGCCAACGCCGGTCGGGCTCGCGAACCTCGCCGATCCCGGACATGGTGTCGAGCGTTTCCTTGTCGCCACCGGATTTGCGGACTCGCAGTGCGCCGCATGGGCGCAGGCGCTTGCGGCGCAACAGCTGCATACCGTCAACCGGGTGCCGCTCCGTTACCAGGGACGGTTGCAGGGCATCATCGAGCTCTACCAACATGGCGAGCAGACGTTGCAAACCGGGGAATGCCCGTTTCTTAGCCAGATCGCCGAGATGGTTTCTGTGGCGATCGCCAGTAATCTGTATTTAGAGGCGCTGCATCAACGGACAAGCGAACTGCAAGAGGAGATTGCGCGCCGGGAACGGGTCGAATTGGCGTTGCGCGAGGCGTTACGCGAGCGCAAGGCGCTGGAGGCCATCGTCAATCGCAGCCCCGTCGTGGTGTTCCTGTGGCGCATTGCCCCAGGATGGCCGCTGGAATTTGTCTCGCGGAGTATCGAGCGGTTCGGCTATACGTCGGAGGAATTGTGCGCGCAGGCGGACGCGCCGTTTCTGAGTCTCGTTTACACGGACGACTTGCAGCGCATCCTTGCGGAAATTACCGGCTATATTCGAGAGGGTGATGGTATTCTTACGCTGGAGTATCGTGTGCTCTCGCGTGAGGGGGAGATACGCTGGGTGGAAACGCGTATCTGGGGTCGCCGAGATACCGATGTGCCGGATTTGGTGCAGGTGGTGACGGATACCGAGCCGCAGGGGGTTATCACACACCTGCAAGGCATCATGCAGGATATCACCGAGCGGAAACATGCCGAAGAGACGATCCGCCATCAAGCGTTCCACGATACGCTGACCAACTTGCCGAATCGCGTGCTCTTCCAGGATCGTTTATCCCTCGCGATCGAACATGCCTCGCGCAGCAAACGGCTGCTGGCGGTGATGTTTCTGGATTTGGACCGCTTCAAATTGATCAATGACACGCTGGGACATGCGATCGGCGATCAACTCTTGCAGGCGGTGGCGGAGCGAGTGCAGAGCCGCTTACGCGCCGAGGATACCGTGGCACGACTGGGCGGTGACGAGTTCACCGTCTTGCTGCCCGAGCTTGCGCGCGCCGAGGATGCCGCCCACGTGGCACAGTCGCTCCTGATCGCGCTGCGCATGCCGTTTCTGCTGGGCGAGCATACCTTGCATGTCAGTACGAGTATTGGGATCAGTCTCTTCCCGAATGATTCCCGCGCTGCGCAGGTCCTCTTGCGCAATGCGGACACGGCGTTATATTATGCTAAGGAGCATGGCCGCGATAACTTCCAGTTCTTCTCACCCAGCATGAATACCCGTATGATGGAGCGGCTGCTGCTGGAAAATCAGTTACGCGAGGCCATTGAGCGCGAGCAGTTTCAGCTCTATTACCAACCGCAGTTGGACATTGCCACCGGGCGTATTATCGGCATGGAATCGCTGGTACGTTGGCGGCATCCGGAACTCGGCATCATCTCGCCGGCACAGTTTATTCCGCTGGCTGAGGAAACGGGGCTCATCGAATCGATCGGGCAATGGGTGCTAGGGAAAGCGTGTGCGCAAAATAAACTTTGGCATGATCAGGGGTTCCATTCGCTGAGAGTGGCCGTCAATCTCTCCGCGCGGCAGTTTTACCAGCGTGACTTACCATCCGTGGTGGAACGGGTGCTCGCCGAGACAGGCATTGCGCCGCAGTTTCTGGAGTTGGAGTTGACCGAAGGGACGACCATGCGGCACGTGGCGTACAGCGTGGAGATGATGCGCTGCTTGCAAGCGATGGGCGTGCGTCTGTCGATCGACGATTTCGGCGTCGGACACTCATCGCTGATGTATTTGAAACAGTTTCCGCTCGATACGTTGAAAATCGATAAGTCGTTTATCCATGGTCTGGAAATCGATCCGCACGACACAGCCATCGCGACGGCGATTATTACCATGGCGCGCAGCATGCAGTTGCAGGTCATTGCCGAAGGCGTCGAAACGGAATCGCAATTGCGCTTTCTGCGGCAATCCCACTGCTTTGGCATGCAGGGATTTCTCTTTAGCGGCCCGCTCCCAGCCGAAGATTTCGATGTCTTGCTGCGCCAGACATGCGACTTAACGCGCGTATAATCGGTGGGCAAGACCAGGGGGCGGTTCGGCATAGAAAATGGAAAGGTCGTGTGGTCGTCAGGAGCGTTGTTCCGATATGTAGGCGTCACGGCAGAAGAGTAGGAGATACCGGTGAAGGTCGAATTTATCAATCCATTTATCGCAGGCTGAACTCGTTGGAGTGAGACTGCGCAAGGTCAGCTTGCCGTGCGCTCAGCGATATTTACCACACAATAGGTGTCCATATGAAACGGCGGCGCAATTACTCACCATGAAAATCTGTAATTTGAATATGGCAATTCATGAAGGGCGGCGCTAATCGCCGCAGCGTTCAGTATTGTTGACCATCAACGCGGTGTCCTGCGATGTCCAGCATTGATAGCTCGGCCTGACCGCCCAGCGCGCGCGGCTCGATATTATCGCGCAGAATCTGGCGAATGCGGAAACCATGTGCCTGCCGGAAGGCGGGCTGTGTAAACGCTTGCAGGCGGTCATTGACGCAAATCGTTGAAGATGCGCGCCCTCCGGTCTATCAGCTCGGTCACCCGGATGCCGCCGCCTCGGGGTATGTCGCGATGCCGAATGTCAATACGGTCCAAGAGATGGTGGACCTGGTCTCTGCTACGCGGGCGTATGAGGCGAATGTCACGGCCTTGAACGCCAGTAAAGCCATGACGCGCAAAGCGTTGGAGATCGGTCGTGGGTAACGCGCGGTAGGGGAAACGCCAATGCAAGGGATCGATCCATATCGTTCAATATCGGATGCCCCGGGGCAGACGGCCCCCTCGACGGTGTCGAAGCCAGCGGTGGAGAAATCGCAGGCAGGCTTCGGCGAGCAGGTTACCGGGGCGATCAACCATGTCAACGATGTACAACAGAACGCTGACGCGATCATCAGCCAAGTCACTTCAGGGAATCCCGAGGATGCGCACAAGGCGGTCATCGTAATGGAACATGCCCTGATGGCGTTAGATTTTACCCTCCAGATACGCAATAAAGTACTCGATGCGTATCAAGAAATTATGAAAACGCAACTCTAATTTTCCAAATTGCGTTCCCTCGTATTTTGACTCGAAATGCTCGGTCCAACTGGCGACGCGCCTCATCCGACGCCGGATCGCCAATTGTTGTTAGCTGTTGAATGGTATGGTAGGCGAACGCCATTTGTCCTACCATATGCTGGCGTGCGGGCAAGCTGTAGAGATATAAATCCATTAACGGTATCGGCAACACTGTGGAAGATCTTAAGCGCCAGTCAGAAATCGTAACTGTTCACCCTCCCCAGACCAGGGGAGGGTGAACAGTTACACCCAGCGCTTGTGAAGCACGATAACATCTTTTCTCCCGAGTCAGCAGCCGGCGTTCCCTTCGATCGGTGCTGCAGAACTCGTTTGCCACGACTGACTGTGACACCGCCCACCGTTCACAAGTCATTCTGTCAACCGGTATGTAATATCTCCAGCGATCTGCCATTCTCCGGGCTGGCGTTGCACGGCTGTCGAGGAGAGGTAGCGCCAGGTGAGCGTAATCGCGTCATGCTTGCGACGCACCTCGTCCGCGGGCGGGTCTGCACTGAGCAAGGTGGCGCCGGGTGGTAGCCGTACGACCTGGAGATACACCCAGCTCTCGGTATTACTCCCCAGCGTTTCGCCGGTACGGTAGTGCCAACACTGCACATCGCCCGCCTTCACGCCCGCCTTTTCATACGTGACCATTACGGCAGAGCCGAACGACTCGCCGGGGCGAATCGGCTGTGGAAAGGGCGATTTATACCGGATAACCTTGCCATCCTGCCCGACCACGCGTGTTGGCGCTTCGTGCCCGTGCAGCAGCACCGCGCGCAATTCGACATTATCCGTCAGTGTCCAGTCCGCCTCCGCGACGGTTTCCTGGGTGCAATTCAGCACTGCGCCGAGAAAGAAATACCGCGTCACCCCGCCCGCAGCATCCAGGACCGCGATCTCGCTACATTTCACTTCGCTCTCGATGGCATCGAGGGTACGCAAGAGTTGTTCCATCGCCTGCAGTTCAGCGCGACTCTTCGCGTTGCCCGCCAGGTGGGCGCGCACGGTAGCCGCCTCGTGTTCCGGCAGGCGGCCATACAGGTAATCCAAGAGACGGGTGATGGGGAGTGCCATGATCTTCTCCTTGCCGGTAATGCCGAGGAGCGCCTGCACGCGCGTGATCGCCGTGGAGACGCGCCATTTCGCCGTCCCCACCGGGCAGCGTTGCCGCTCGGCAATGTCGTGGTAGGAGAAGCCGCCATAATGTTTCATCAAGAGGGCATCGCGCAGCGCCGGGGGCAGGCCGGCGATGGCCTGGCGTACGGCGACGAGCAGCGACGCATCGTCCAGCGGCAGCGCGTGCGCCATATCAGTCTCAAGTGGCTCTTCCGCCCGCACATAACGCTTCCGGCAGTGCGAGTAGAAGGCGTGGCGGGCAATCGTCGCCAGCCACGCCCGCACATCGCCACCGCGAAACCCCGCCCAGCCACGGCACGCCAGCAGGTAGGTATCCTGCAGCAGATCCTCCGCCAGATCGAGATCGCGCGTCAGGCTGATGAGCAGGCGCTTGAGGAAGTCGCACTGCGCCTCCCACTGTGTGTGCCACGCGGTATGCGTCTCCGGGTGCAATGACATGACGGCATCATCCTTCAGTTGGTAGACGCATGGCGGGCCGCAAAGGTTGGTCCTGGAAAAAAACTGCTGGGCGTCGCTACCACCCAGCAGCCCCGACTCACGCGCGCCATCGTGCCACGGCACGCATCACTTCGTCGAGCGAGGTAATGCCTTCCTCCACCACCCGCTTCACCCCGGCGGCAAAGCTGGATAGTTGTCCCTGCCCGCGCACGAGTTTGCTAAAGTCGTCCAACGGAGTGCCGCGCAAAAACGCCGCGCGCAACGCGGGGGTAAAGGTGAAATATTCATGCAGCGCAAAGCGACCGGCGTAACCATTCCCATGGCAAGCATCACAACCCACCGGCCGGTAAAATATCGCCGCTTCGGGAATTCGATAGCCGCCTTCCTCTGCCGCTTTGCGAATTTCCTCCAGCAGTTCGGGGTCCGGTTCGTGAGGCGCCTTACAGGACGTGCAAAGTTTGAACAGCAAACGTTGATTGACAATGCCGGTGACATTGGCTGTCAATAACGAGCGCTTAACGCCACACTCCAGAAATTCGTAGAGCGGGGAGACGGCATCATGCGTATGCATGGTGGTCATCACCAAGTGGCCGGTTTCCGCCGCCCAGATTGCGTATTTGGCCAGTTCTGGATCAGCGCCGAGTTCTCCGAGGGCAATGACGTCCGGATCTTGCCGCATCAACGCCCGGACTCCCTCGGCAGACGTGAATTCACCCACTTCGATATGAGTGACACCCTGCGGGTGGATGTACTCCACCGGGTCTCCCAATGTCATGATATTTACGCCATAGGGAAGAATCTCTTTTATACATGCGGCCAGTGTCGTTGATTTTCCCGAACCGGTGGGGCCAGTGAAAAGGATTAACCCTTTCCAGAGCAGCATCCACTCTTTCAGCGGAGTGTCGGTTAGCTCCAGGACTTCCATGCTGGGAATACGAATGGGGATCGTCCGAATCGCCACCTTTTCACCATAGATGGTCGGAACAAGTGAGAGACGAAACGCAGCCAGCTGCTGGTTGAATGTTAAGCGCAAGCTGCCATCTTGCGGGCGGGAGCGCTCCTCCAGCGATAGCCCGGACAACCGTTTCCATTCTAATATCAACGGCTCGTGCAGCGCAGACGGCAGGCGCCGAACCTCGTGCAGCTTCCCATCGACGCGGAGACGCAGCAACACCTGTCCTTCCCCGGCGTTCCATACCGGCTCCATGTGCAGATCGCTTCCTCGCCTGACAGACAACAACCAGATCATCCGCCGCACCAACTGCGTGATCTTCCCTGCCTCGCCCTCCAGCGTTGGCTCATCAGCCTCCTCGGCGGATGAGCCAGCCTGCACCAGTTCCTCGGCAAAAAACGCCAACTCCGCATCCAGCATGGCGATGGGCACGTTGGCCAGCGCCTGCGCCGCCGGGCCGCGCTGCATATAAGCCAGCAAATCCTCGCGGCGAAAGCGCCACTGCTTCCCCGCCTTCATGCCGCGCAACTTGCGCTGATCGAGCAAGCGATACATCGTCGATTTGCTCACGCACAGAAACTCGGCGGCGTCTTCCAGCGAGAGCAGTTCCTGCCCCTGCTCCAATTCCACGGTACTCATTGACGTCACTCCTTGCACCAAGAGTATCACCGGTGATCCATGGCCACGATACCGCCGAGGAAAGTAATCGTCAATAGCTTTTATAGCTATCAATGAAGAATGGTGACAATGATAGCAAGTGGGTAGCGCCTGGTGAATGCCATCATGCAGGCAGATCGATGCGATAGCGGCACTTCTCCCGGTCGCCGATAGCAAAGAGATCATTGTCTTCCGGCACCGGCACGATCTCGACCAGCCGGGCGTCCAGGCGTTCACAGGTACGGCGAGAAGCAACATTGTCGGGGGTGGTTGTGATCCATACTGTGGTTAACCCGTGTGCCTGCGCCAGCGGAAACAGCAGGCGACAGGCGCGCTCGGCGAAGTGCTGCCCGCGGAAGGCCGGTTCGACGTTGTAGCCGATATGCCCGCCGTAGAGGAGAATATTAGAGGTATTGCCGATGCGCAGGTTAATATCACCAGCAGGCGCGCCATCAACACGCAGGGCGAAATCATACGTGGGCAACCAACTGCGTGTCGGGTAACTGGGAATCGTGCGCTCCAAGTGCAATTCCATTTCGCCATCGTGCAGCGAGGAGATGTCGGCGAATGCAAAGTCCTGCGCCACTTCGCGCGTGAAGCTGAGCGTTTGCATGTGTCCCCAGGGTGATGCATGCTCGTCCATTCGCAGCGCCTCTACGCCCAGGTAGCGCTGTAGCGCCGGTTGCCAGAATTGTCGCGCCGGGGAATTCGCCAGCAGCCATTCGACGCGCCACGGTCCGGCGAATGGCTCGAACAGCCGGTATGCCACAGCCTTGCCGACCCCTTGCCGTCGGAATTTGCGCACGATAAAGAACTCCTGGATATAGAACTCCCGCGTGCCGGTATCAAGCGCCACCGCAGCGAACCCGGCCAACTCGCCGCCAACGCTGATGAGAAAGGGATAATTCTTCCCGGCCTGCCATTCCGCGAACATCTCGTCACAGCCACCGAATCGCCCGCTCGCGGGACAGGGCCAGCCCAAGTACTCGGTGAAGTCGTAGATGTAGTAGCTGCTGAGGGTTTGCACCACCGGGTAATCGGCATCGGTAGCGGGAAGAAGCTGGATGCCCGTTCGAGTTGACATCATCTTACCTCCTGCATGATGGGGTGATTCTTCAACCGCTCGAGCGAAAGCTGTAATCCTGCGAGCGTTTTTGTCTCTACCAGAACACTGATGCCAAGGGTTCTCGCCAGCGACAGCATCTCATCAATCGGCGCGTCACCATCCCACAGCGGAAGATGGTTGCGCGTGCCGCTGGCATCATGCAGATGCATGTGCGCCAGTAAGTTTTGGTGTTCGAGGAGGAAAGGGCGATCGGTGTATCCTGCAGCAGCGTCATGGCCGACATCCCATGTCAACCTGAGGCTTCCCTCACCAATCGCCAGCAACTCCTGAAGAGCTGATGCCATGTGTGGCAATCGATAGATTCCGGTATTTTCAATAGCCAGGACGATATTGCGTTCGCGCGCAAGTCGACACAACGGCCGAAATGACGTATGAAGGTTTTTACGGTATTCATCCGCGTATTGCTCGTACAGCCAGACTTTGTGTGTCGGCAATGTGAAGTAGACGCCGGGATGCACATGCAAGTTGAGTAGTGCAATACCCGCGTCGGAAGCCCATTTGATCACATTCCGACAAAGGTATTGGTAACCTTCCCGCACCGGCGTATGAAAGGCGCCCAAATCCAGATTCTCGGGCAGATGCGCGGTGAAGCGCACCCCGGTTTGTGCTGTCACGGCGCGCAGAAGGTCGGGGGATATACGATTCGGCAGATATTGCGGGCAGTCGAGGTTCAACTCGATAAAGTTTAACCCCAGTTTTTGGCAAGCCGTGACTTGCTCGTCGAGGTTGGCGAGCTCAATTAATGCTGGCATCCCCAAACGTAAAGTCCGCATCGCGCGTATCCTTTCTTATCTATCGTCGGTAGCGTATTATTTAAACAACGGCCAATTCATGGCTCCGCTGTACTCCCCGCTCAAGCGCAAGCGACAGGCGTTGCCCCTTATCGATTTCCCGTAGGATGGCTTCCGTTACGCCACCGGGAGTGGCAGCCTGTAGTACATATCGATGCTGTTCTTCGACAGAGAGCTGTCTCGGCTGAATAGCCCGTGCCCATGCCAGCATTTCCGAAAAGTCGGGTAGTCCATATTGCGCCGCTGTGTCGAGTAACTCGTTGTCGTCCACCCGGTTGCCTAATCCCTCCCAATATGTCAGCGCAATCGGTAGGCAGGGGCCGAAGGCCGTAAACGCGTGCAGGGTTTCCTCATTACGCAGGGGGAAGACGCGTAGCGAGAGCGCCGCCAGCAGTGCATGCACGATGACATTGTCCGCCGGATAAAGGGCTGCAATACCGTTCTTCTTGCATATGGTGTCCGGTGCACTGGGCATTACTCGCACGCGCTGTCCCTCGGCAAGGGGCGCCGGTATTCGCGACACCGGAACACCTGCGAGAAAAGAAATCAGCAGCGCATCTTCACGTACATGAAATTCGGCGATAGCTCGGTAATCCTGGGGGCGCACGATGTACAGGAGCATCTTCGCTTCACGCACCAGCGTGTCACAATCCACCGCAAAGTCAGATAGACCTGCTTCAACTAACCGCTGTGCTGTCGCAGGAGATCCGCGATGGCCGATCAACAACTGACGGTTCGGGAATCCAGCTGTCAATAAACTGTTGGCAACAGCACAGCCCAGGTGCCCGGCGCCGAAAATGCCTAACGGTGAATCGCCAAGGAATTGCTGCAGATCACCCATTTCCGAATCGATCTCCATCTACACCAACCCCATACTTATCAAGTCGGTGATTTGATATTTCTTCGCCTCAAGTCGGTCAAGCACCTTGATCACCTGCAGCGCTCCTGCCACGTAGGAGTCCAGCCCCATCACCTCTGTGGTCATGGTCAACGCGGACGACCCATCGGTAATTTTAAGAAGATGCACGGCATGTTGATCCAGGAATTCGGCAGGGATGTGCAGTTCGTGTTGCTGCACATTCGGATCACGCACACTGATGATCTCACTGCTGGGCACTCCTACAGACTGCGCTATTTCAACAGCGGTTCCCGGTGTCGTATTCTTTGTCGCCTGGTGACTTTCGACCAGCGAAATGTCATATCCCTGAAAAAGACGTCCATACCCCCGCAATAGATGCATGAACTTGATCAGTAAGACGGAAAAGTTCGGCGCGATTACGAGCGAAAAATCGACATCCTCTGGATCATACTCCACGCCGGTTGCACCTTGCAGAAGCGGAACGGTGTGCTGCCGGCAATATGCCGTAATCTCCGGCAATTGCCGGCCCGAGCCGACATGTACTATTACGATATCAGCGTAATCCGTGTATTCTTGCCGATTGTCCCAGGCATCAATGATGAGCGATAACGCGCACCCGACTTCCGGCAAATCGCTTTTGAGTTTGTTTGCCAGCTTACCATTGCCTGCAATTAGAATAGTCTTTCTCACTTACTGATCCTTTCGTGATGCATCCTGATGCATCGTCATCCACATCCGCCGACTCGCCGTCTCATACCCCAGGCTTTCGTAGAAGCGAATGGCGTCCTCGTTGAAATTCCACACGTTGAGTTCAATCTGGGATACCCCGCGCTCGGCAGCCCATTGGTGCGCGTGCGTGAATAATGCCGTAGCGATACCACGTCGTCGGCATTGTGCCGCGACCACCACATTGTCGATCCAGGCGTATTGTCGGGGAACGAACGCCCAATAATCCGGCGCTTGGCGGATGGAGAGATGCAAGGCGCCGACGATCTCGGTGGTGATCTCAGCGACAAGGATCACGGCGTGCTCTTGCTGCAACGCCTCCAGCAGGTAGCCGTGCGAGCGCAATGGCTCCCCCGGCTCCGGCGCGCGGAATACCTGTGGCAGCGCCTGACTGTGCTGCAGATCCGACTCACGGAAGACTCGGCGCAGGCCGTCGAAGTCTTCCGGCGTTGCGCTCCGAATCGAAGACATGGCGATTATCCTTTCACATCAAAATGCCCCGGCCATCTCCTCGGCAAATCGCTGCATGAACTGCCGTTCAATCGTCATCCGCTGATCAAACACTTCACGGGCGACTTCCAGGTTGAGCAAAGTGCGCCACCGCTGCTGGACTCGTTGGTTGTCATCACTCATATAGTACGCAAGCGCACCCACAGGTCCCTTCTTCGTGTAGGCGTTGAACGTGAAACAGAGCCAGATGGATTGCGCGCCAATGTGATCCAGGATATCCGCGTCTTGCAGGATATGCACGGCGAGCGGTTGTTTCACATCGCCTCGCGTATTATGCCGTTGAATAAGCGAGGCGATCTGCGCGCACTCGTCTGGCGTGCATACGTCCTGTAATAGCTGCTGTGCCAGCGCTGCGCTCGTTTCCGCATGCGGCTCGATACCTTTTCCAACATCGTGAAACAGGCCAGCGGTATAGAGGATATCCTGCTCGACCGTATGCCCGCACTCAACCTGCGCACACAAGTTGCGCGCCAAGGTAGCGACCCGTTGCCCATGGTGCAATAGGTAACCGACTTCACGTGTCAGGAGCCCCTTGCGTTTCCCCATCGTTTTCTGCGCGATTTCGTGAATACGTTGTTTATTCAACATACTGTTCTCGTTCCTCTGTGTGTTCGTCGAGTTGTGCCAACTGCTTGCAGTAACACGTGATTGCATGCCCCTCCAGCGGGCCGCTGGCGCAAGGTCGCGTGCTCGTGATTCACATCCCATGGACAGATAAAATAGCCTTGCGGTGCGGGTGGCGCAATGGAGCGTCAGCAGGCGATGCCCGGCGTCCCGCAGTACTCCCTCGGCATACCGGAATAGCGTGGCGCCGATGCCCTGGTGGTGGCGCTCCGGAGCGACCCAGAGTTCGGCGATCTCGTTGCCGTCGATGGCCACCACGCCGACGATACGAGCGTCGGATTCCGCCACGTAACACTCCCAGCGTGTAAGCCACCCATCACGGAGATAGTCTGCCGTGCAGCGTTCGGTTAACAGTCGCTGAAGCTGTTGTGCGGTAAAGCCGTCGTGTACAGCAAGTAGGCGATAGTCTGCGGCGACAATTCCGCTGACCGGATGGGTGTCTGCTCCCGTCATGCTGCGAATTCGGATATGCATAGCAACCTCTTCCTACTTTACCCCCAGCCGCACACGGTAACTGAAATACCACGCACGCGCTTCATCGCCCAGCAGCCGTTTGACCGTGGCGCGAAATGCCGTCAAACCGATTTCGTTTTCGGTGAGGCCAATCTTCAACAGCCCTTCGACACCCCCCTGACTTAGCGCCAGCCCAATCAGCCGGTCGGCGTTGCCGAATTCGATGTGATGGACCAGCAGCTCATTGGTATACCGAAAGCGCCCGCTGGCCTGGATATTCGCCAGGTGGCGATTCTTTGGCCATTTGTTCACGGTGGTATAGATGCCATGCTGCTGCTCCAACGCGCCAACTTGCCTCATCAACTGCTGATACGCCTGCTCGGCCTGCCAGTGCAGTGTCGGCGGCCAATCGCAGTCGATGGCGGCGAAGATCCCGCCGGGGCGCAGCACGCGCGCCACTTCGGCAAGGGTGGGTTCCGGTTCCATCCAGTGCAAAGCTTGCGAACAACAAACGATATCCGCCGCCGCATCCGCTAACCCGGTCTCCGTCGCGAGGCCGTCCCGATACTGGATACTAACTGACGGCGGCGTCTGCTCCTCCGCGACACGGCGCATGTCGGCATTCGGCTCAATACCAATAATCTCTCGTGCCTTACCGGCCCAAATGCGCGTTGAGAGCCCGGTACCGCTGCCCAAGTCAACGACCAGCGAAGGCAGTGGATCGCCGAGTAGTTGAATAAGTATCTCGGGAATGACCACTGGCGGCTGGGGGCGATACTGGTCATAACAGTCGGCAAATCCGCTGAAACGATCGATATTGGCTTTGATATGTGATGTCATTCCTGCTTTCCCCCATTGGCGACTTGCATCAACACATGCGAGCGTGCATAAAACCCATGCCGCTGATAGAACCCGAGCACCGCCTCGTTGCCCCCTGCCACGCTGATGCGCTTCACACGCACATCCAACTCATCCATCCAGACCAACGCCCGCTGTAGCAACGCATCACCGATGCCCTGACCGCGATACGCCTCATCGACGAAGAGCGAATCGATTTCGCCTGCCGCCTGTGCGGTCACGGTGGTGATGCAATATCCGATACATGCCTCCGTTGCCGCATCCTGCGCAAGCTCGACACGGAAGTGACCCTGCTGCGCCTTGGCCAACAGTTCCGCACAACGGTCAGCATAGACCCGTGCGCCGACCTCGGCGGCAAACGGCGATGCCAATTGTCCGTGGTATGCCCGCTGACGCTCCCAGAGGGATTGCACGTCGGGGTGATCGAGGGTTGCCACTGTCTGAAAGACTATGTGCTCCATATCAATTCCCTGTCCATTCCATGAGGTAATGCGTGGGATCCTCTCCCGTTGCTTTGAAGCCCAACCGTTGATACAGTATCCTGGCGCGATTCCCCTTCAACACGCGCAAGCGGAGTGGAAGCTTATACGTGTTAGCGGTATTCTGTAATTGCCTAATGAGTCCAGTACCGATTGCTTGTCCTTGAAATGCTGGTAGCAGCTGAATTTCCGCCAACAGGAAATGATCCTCATGGGCTTCATATCGAAAGCCGCCAGCCCGTTGCCCATTCACTTCGATTATTTGCAGGTGAGGCATGTGCAATACTTCGTGAAATAGGGCATCCTGCTGCCCTTCATCCCATCGCCCAAACTGGCGCTCAACGACATCGTGATAGGCGAGGTGATGGACTTGGCGGCAGAAGTCCTTCTCGTCGTCTCGTGCTGGTCGTAACGCGATTTCCAGGGTCTCACCGTTGGCCTTTTTCACTGCGAAACTATCCTTCATCTCGCCAAACCCTCCTGCCGCAGATACTGTACCACCAATTTCGCACGTGGCTCCATCTCCGGAAGTGCGTCCAGATGGAAATATGCCAGGTCCAAGCTCTCGCCATCAGTCATTTGCAGTGTCCCGGTGACTCCAACCGCTTGGTAGAGGACGAGCACCGCGTGCAGCTGATCACCGTTCGGATATACGGTGAAGTAGTCCGGCCCTGATAAGACGCCGAGCAAGTGGAACTGTTCAGCGTGCAGGCCGGTTTCTTCGTACAGCTCACGCCGAGCCGTTTCTTCCAACGTCTCCCCTGGCTCCAACGCGCCACCGGGTAACCCCCAGGTACCGAAATCGGAGCGGAGTTGAAAGAGCACGGCGCCTTGTGCATTGGTCACGATGACGGTTGCCCCGATAGCAATAATCGGTTGATGGCCGATATGACGGCGTAAATCCTGTAGGTAACTCACCGGATGATCTCCTTCATAGTTAACCGGCCTGGCTCTCGGCAACGGCGTCTTTGATTTCGCTCATGGTCAG
>DASXVL010000724.1:0-3462 GCA_036504255.1 Armatimonadota bacterium
AAGTGAGACGGTAAGCGACTTTATCCGTGGGCTGCTAGGCCAGCGGCGCGCGTTACGGCGCTTTCGTTACGGTCGAACTGTTGGTCACCTCGGCGGTGATGACTTTGTCCTTCACAGCAAGGGTGGTCAGGCTCTTATTGGTGTAGCTGAAATCGTGGACTTCCCCGGCGGCGCTGTCGAAATGGATGGTGGCCTTGCCGGTGATTTTGCGGCTGGACGCCGGCTTGCCCTCTTTCGTCTTGCTGGCGTCGACGAACGAGTAGCTGGACTCGAACTGCGCATAGGCTTTCCCCTCGACGGTCTTCAGGCCCAGGTACTTGTAATTGATCTCGTAGGCGACGGTGACGAGGTTAAGGCCTGGGCAGGTCCCATTTTCGCCTTTGACTTGCCAGGTGTCGCCGGCCTTCAGGTCGCGCGCGGCGGGGAAGACGAGCATGGCGTTGTCGAGCTGCACGCTGTCGGACTTCGCCTCGGGGCGCTGGATGTTTTTGATTTCGCCGGTGGCCAGGCGGTCAGCGGTCCACTTGCTCCCCGCGCGCGCGCCGTCATTTTTTGCGCTACGCAGGATGGTGAGTGTGGCCATGCCGTTGGTGACCTTGGTCACCGTTTCGCGCAGCGACAATTCCTGCTTCGAGGTTTTGTCCGCCTGCCCATCGAGATGCAGTGTGCTGCTCGACGTGCCAACATAGTCGCGTTTTGTGCCCACGGCGTCCTTGTAGGTAAAGACGTCCGCCGAGGCGCTGTGCGCGATGAGGCCTAACATGAGCGCCAGGCCGAGTGATAAACATAATGTGCGCATACATTCCCTCCTGATCGGGATAACTATGGGGAGTTCCGAAATGGTTACCGCTATTCTACCCACTCCGACACGACTTTTAAAGGCCCCTTAACGATTTCTCGCGACATGGATCGTAAATTTACTCGTTCCCGTCGGCAGCGCGCGTTCGCTACCCTCCCACACGAAGACACCGGTGAGATCGCCGGGCAGGGTGATGGCGACCTGCATGCCGGTGTCGCCGCGCTCGATGCGCACGTGGATGGGCCCCGCGGGGTGGGGGAAGGCGCCTTCCGCCCAGGTGAGCGTGCCCAGTTGCGGGGCGATGCGCACGCGGCGGAAACCGAGCGCGTCCGGGCGAATGCCGAGCAGCGTGGCGTAATAATGAAAGAGCGGGTGTGCGCCCCAAGCGTGACAATCCGAGCGGCTCGGTTCCGGCTCCTCGAAGGTGGTCTTGAACCCGTGTTCAGGCAGCGCGAACCAGAGGCCGAGGCGTTCGAGCACGCGGTCACCGTGCCCCAACGCGTAATAGGTCTCGAAGAGGTAGTGCGCGAAGTAGATGGTGGTACGTGCGAGGTCGGGGGCGGTGAGCAGCCCATCGGCCACGCGCTCGGCGCGCATGGGAGAGAGCAGCCCGCTGAGCAGCGCGAGGCATTGCGCGTGCTCGCTGAAGCGCGTCCCGGCCAGGTCGTCGGCGATGAGGCCGCGCTCTTCGCGCCAAAAATGCTGTAGCACCGCCGTGAGCAGCGTCAGCGCCGTTTCCTCGTCACGCTCGGCGAGCAAGCTGTCGCCCAGCGTGCGTTCCAACGCCGCTTTCGCGCGCAGCGCCAGCACGCACTGCAGGCAGAGGATGCTGCTCACGCCATTTTCCGCGTCGGCGGGCACCCCGGCGGGCCAGAGCGGCTCCTTCACCCAATCGACGAAATTCCACCCCGGCGGCGCGGCGAGCAGGTTGTCGGGACGCAGCAAGGCGCGGTACGCCTCCATCACCCCGCGCACGCCCGGCAGCAAGGCGCGCGCCGCCGCCTCATCGCGCCACAGCGCGAAGTCGTGCACCATGCACACCCACCAGAGCGCGAAGGGCGGGATGCTCTGCGCGAGGCGGCTCGGGAAGCGCGACTGCGTCAGCCCGTTACTCCGGCGCGAGTGATCGAAGAGCGTGAGCGCCTTGCGCGGCAGCCGGTCGTCCGTCGTCAGCGCGTACGTGGTGAGCGCTTCCAGGCGCGTGTCGCCGATGTACATCAGTTGCTCGTAGTACGGGCAATCCATATAAGTCTCATGCGCGCACATCTGTAGGGCACGGAGCATGATGGGCGTCACCGCCGCCAGTCGCGGGTCGCTGCAGTCGAACGCGCCCGCCATTTCCAGCGGGTAGTGCGTCTCCCGCAGCGTCAACCCGTCCAGCGTGAGCGCGGCGTCGCCTGTCTCCACCGTCAATTCGAGGTAGCGCCCGGCCTCCCACCACAGGGTGGAGAAGGTGCGCGCCGCGCCGCCGTCGGGCAGAAACTCGTCGCCCACGCCGAGGAAAAACTTGCCGGTGATCTCGTCACGGTGGCCTTTGCGCGTGCCCTCCGCGTCCGTGAAGAGCCCTTCCGCCCAACTGAGCCGCACGCGTGCGCCCGCCCCACCGCTCACCGTCAACTGCGGGTAGGCGCAGAAGTAGTTCTCCAGGTCGATAATCGCACGGCGCACGCTATGCGCGGGAATGGTGACCGTGCCCTGCCCGGCCAGCCACGCCGACCACGCGGGCGCGTCCTGCGCGCGGTGCAGCGCCGGCTGCACGGGATAGGCTTCGGTGGCCTCCGTCAGGTAGCGCAGCGTGCCCACCGTCCGCACGGTTTCCGCCATGGGCGGCAGCGTGCTCGGGGTGAGTTGCCAGTAGAGCGGCACTTCGTAGGACCAGCGTGCGGAGTAGGCGGCCATAATCGTGACCGGCGCGCTCCACGCCACCCCCGCGCCGTCTTCCCAGCCCCAGGGGTAGGCGGCGCCGTCCACGCGAACGCGCGCTCCCGTGCCCCACGCCAGCCCGGCGGGGGTGAAGGCGATGCTGGGCATGAGCGCCGCTTCCCACGCGCCGGTGCCGGTGGAGAGCGCCTCGCCCAACGGCCCTTCCGCCGCAAAGAGGAAGCCAGGGCGCACGCTCATCTGCGCGTAGGGCGCCTGGTCGTGCAGCCACCAGGTCTGCGCGACGAGTACGTGCTCGCCCGCCGCCAGGTGGAGGTCGTAGCTTTCAAAGCACCAGTGCGCCGGGTCGCCGCGCTCCGGGCCGCGCCCTACCGCCGTGCCGTCCAGCACGAGCCGGTAGCGGTTATCGGCGGAGACGTGCACGCGCACCGTCACCGCCTCCGGCAGCGAGAAGCGCAGCCGAAAGAGCGCCACCGAGGGCGCGTTCAGCGGGCGCTGCGCGTGATCGATCCACGAGGCCGGCCACGTGCCCAGGCCCAACACCTGCCAGACCAGCGGCTCCGGCTCCGCCAAACGCTCAAAGGGGATGAACGGTTCCTGTTGCAACAACACGCGTGACATGGGTGACCTCCGATATTCGTATTACATTCATAAGCAAACAGTGTCGGCCTGTTGTTTGCTGCCGGGGATAGCCGGGCTAGGGCCCTGTTCCAGACAGTGCCGTTGACACCAGCCCAGCCTGAAGTCCATATCATCAAGCCCCTCTCCCAGGATTGGGAGAG
>DASXVL010000725.1:0-22769 GCA_036504255.1 Armatimonadota bacterium
GCCGTCCAGCCGCTGCCATCATCACACGGATATTGTGGCTCATGCTGCTCGTCACGCTGGGCGGTATGCCGCACGCGGCCCAGGGAGCCTTGCTGATGCCGCGACAAAACCTGGCCACCTATGCGCCGGCGCAGTGGGAGAAGGCGTTTGCCCTGGCCGCCGCCTTGCCGCAGGCGCAGCGCATCGCGTTTTGGGCCGATCTGGCGGCCGTCGGCAGCCGCTACGTCGCGGACCCGCTTGGGGAAGGCGCAGGACAGACGCCCGATCCGCAACCGCTCTGCGACTACACGCATGTCGATTGCATGACGTTCATCGAACAGGTCTACGCGCTATCTCTCTCCGCCACGGTGACCGATGTCGCGGATCGGCAACGGTGTATTCGCTATCGCGACGGCATCGTGGCCTACCGCTGGCGGAACCATTATCTGGTATCCGATTGGCTCCCCGCCAACGCCTGGTTCATCCGCGATGTGACGGACGAGATCGGCGCGGACACGCTCACGCCCATGCGCAAAACCATCGCGCGCGCGGCATTTTTCGCCGGCAAGGGCTTGCCTGAATATGGCGATGTGCCGGATGAGCAGGCGACGACGCGCTATATTCCCCGCAAGAAAATGAGCCAGGTCCTGTGCGCATTGCACACCGGCGACCTCGTCATCTTCGTCATCGACACGCCGGGCATCATTGCCGGGCACACCGGGCTGCTCCGCGTGGAACACGGCGTCGTGTACGTGCAGCATGCCAGTCAAACGGCGGGGGTAGTCGTAACGCTCCCGTTAACCGATTATCTGCGCACCGCGCCCGCGCGCTTTGTCGGCTGCAAAATTGCCCGTCCGTTCCTGCCGACACCGGCGCCGCCGCAGAATACGCTCCCGGGATGATGAGCACATCCCGTCACGGTATGGTATAATGGCCTCCAGATTGTTATGACCATACCGACGACTTGCAGTATCGCCCATATCGCTTTTTCGCCTGCGCTGGTGTTGGCCCCGATGGCCGGCATCACCAATCGGAGCTTCCGCATCCTTTGCCGCCGTCACGGCGCGGGGATGGTGGTCTCCGAATTTGTCAGCAGCAATGCGCTGGTCTACAATAATAGCCTGACGAAAAAGATGGTGCGCATCGATCCCGGGGAACACCCGGTCACCGTGCAGATCTTCGGGCAGTGGCCGGAAAATTTGGCGCGCGCCGCCGAACTAGTGGCGCCGTACGGCCCCGACATCATCGATATCAATATGGGGTGCGGCGTGCCGAAGGTGACACGCCTGGGCGGCGGCGCGGCGATGATGCGCGATATCGAGCTGGTGCGCGCCACCTTCAAGGCCGTGCGCGCCGCGACCACCCTGCCGGTGACGGTGAAGATGCGCGCCTTTTGGACGCCGGGTGGTCCCACCGCGCTGGACGTGGCGCGGGTCGCCGAAGAAGAAGGCCTGGCGGCGGTCACCGTGCATCCGCGGCCGGGCAAAGGCCATCACAACAGTGGACGCGCGGATTGGAGCCTCATTCGGCAGGTGAAAGACGCGCTGAGCATTCCGGTCATCGGTAATGGCGATGTGCGCTCCGGCGAAGACGCCCGGCGCATGTTCGCGGAGACCGGGTGTGACGCAGTGATGCTCGGGCGCGCCGCGCAGGGGAATCCCTGGCTCTTTGGCCAGGCGGACCACTACTTGCGCACCGGCGAGTTCTTGCTCGGGCCGACGCTCGGCGAACGCGTGGCGATGGCCATCGAGCATGGCCAGCTCTTAATTGCCGACAAAGGTGAGCGCGTCGGCGTGCAGGAGATGCGCAAGCACATCTCCTGGTATCTCAAAGGTTTTTACGGAGCCGCGCATTTTCGCGAAGAAGTGATGCGCCTGACGCGATGGGACGACGTAGTTGCCCTCTTGCGACGGGTAGAACATGATGAGTCGCTCGCGGTGTCCCTCAACCGTCCGGATGCGGATGAGACATACGCGGATGAAGACGTAGAGTACGCGCAGTAGTCTAGACTCATGTTAAGCTAGCAGCTTGTTGAAGTACTCCGGTGGTCAGTTGGCTGAGGCATTTTTTCGGCTGTCGTGACGGACTTTCGTCGGCATATCGGGGAATATTCCAAGAAAGTCCGTCACGACAGGCGGAAAAAGGACCAGCCAGATGCCGCCGGCGGAGTACTTCAACAAGCTGCTAGGGCAGCTTGACTGCGACGGGAAAGGGTGGGGACCATGGACCAGTTATTTGACGCCGATGAATTCGGGGATGCCGGTGAGTTTCTGGGTGATTTCCCGGACGAGCGCACCATTTTTATGGCTGAGCTGGACGATGCGCTGCAGCGCAAATTTGCCGGTACCAAATGGGAAGCGCGTCTGAATGTCATGAACGAGGAAACGTCGTGGGAGGAGCGCATTGCGCTCTACCAGGCATTGCGCGAAGAGAAAGAGATCCCGGAAGAAGCGATCTATTTCCTCATCGCCTGGGCGATCGAAGCCATGGCGGAAGAGCGCATTGACGAGACGTTCCAATCGAGCTACGCCGCGCGCCTGGCGAAGATCAAGCACGCGCACGGCATGGAAGAAGACGACGAGTGGGAGCCCGGTAGTGGCCCCGCCGAGTACGAAGCGCTGCATGCGGAGTTCTTGAAAGCCGTGGAAGCCATCGGACGCGCCGCGTATCAGAAATTTGGCGAGCACAAGATGGTGGAACGCTTGGAAAGCGACCCGGAAGAAGCCGACCGCATCTATGAAGCCGGCTATAACTATATTAACGAGTTGATCGACCAGGATCTGTTCGGGGGATCGTCCGCCGAGGCCTAACGGGCCACGAGGTGAGTATCGCAGCCATGTCAACCGCAGCACCATTGCACGTCGTTTCCGTCAGTCTCGGCTCCTCGTCGCGCGACAAGTCGGTCTCGGTACGTTTTCTCGACCGGGACGTGCGTATTGAACGCCGGGGCACCAATGGCGACCTGGCGGAGGCGGTTCGCCTCATCGGGGAGTTGGACGGCCACGTGGACGCCATCGGCCTCGGTGGTATCGACCTCTACCTCATCGCCGCGGGCAAAAAGTTTATCATCCGCGACGGGCAACGCATGGCGCGAGCGGCCACGCGCACGCCGGTGGTCGATGGCTCCGGGCTGAAGCACACGTTGGAACGGCGCACGCTGCAATGGCTGCAGCACACGGGTACGGTCGATTTCGGTGGCAAAAAAGTGTTGCTCGTCTCCGGCGTGGACCGTTTCGGCATGGCGGAGACGCTGCCGGAGCTCGGCGCGGTCACCCGCTACGGCGACCTCATCTTCGCACTGGGCATCCCGTTAGCCATTAGTTCGCTCGGCGCACTGAAAATGCTGGCGTGGACGCTGTTGCCGGTGATTTGCCGCCTGCCCTTTACCATGATTTATCCCACCGGCGAGAAACAGGACCATACCACGGTCAAGCACGCCGAACACTTCGCCTGGGCGGACATCATCGCCGGCGATTTCCTGCTCATCCGTCGCTACATGCCCGAGCGCCTCGACGGCAAAATCGTCATCACCAACACCACCACCGCGCGCGATATCGAACTGCTGCGCGAGCGTGGTGTGGCCATGATGGTGAGCACCACCCCGCAGTTCGAGGGCCGCAGCTTCGGCACCAACGTCATGGAAGGCGTGCTCATCGCCCTCACCGGCAAACGCCCCGACGAGATGGCCCCGCAAGACTACCTGAACAGCCTCGATCAACTCGGCTGGACGCCCAACGTCATCCGTATGTAGGAGACCAAGCACATGACGAGCACCGGCCAGATACGACAGCGCGGCTACTCCGCGCTGCTCATCCTCGGCGTCATCGTCCTTGGCCTCGCCGTGCGCAGCCGCCATGCCGCGTTCCTGCCGGTGTGGTTCACCAAAGACGCCGGCGATGCGCTCTGGGCGCTCTGTGTCTATCTCACCGCGACGCTCCTGCGCCCCACGGCCCCACTCCGCCACCGCGCCCTCGCCGCCCTCCTCTTCGCCTTCGCCATCGAATTCAGCCAGCTCTACCACGCCCCCTGGATCGAGTCCCTCCGCCATATCCGCCTCTGCGGCCTCATTCTCGGTTACGGCTTTCATAGCGGCGACCTGCTCTGCTACGCCGTCGGCATTGCTGCCGGGGCACTTGGGGAGTGGTGGATGGTCGCCAGGCGTGCTGCCCATTTGCCAGTTTCTCGTCCGCAATAAGGGGTGGGTGGCAGCGAGAATATGGTGTTCCCGAACCGGGTGGGGTGGAATAAAACCGGGGGGCGTGCGCTATGATTTCTTTCCACAGCCCTGTTCCAAACGGTGACTATCCGCAAAAGGAGTATCTCTGGATTTCTGCAGCAGGCGGTCGCGCGCCAACCGGGAGCGCGATGGGGAAATCGGAGTTAACCACGCCATGATGCATGCACGGCCCCGGAATATTTCTCGGCGTCGCGCAGGAGAACGAGCCCTTACACAGTAGAAGGATGATGGACCGTGAGAATTTACTTTCCGTCAGGAGTTATCTGTTATGGCCACCGATCTCGAATGGCAGCATCGTATTGAGCATTGGCTGAAGGAATTGCCACAGCATTTTTATCGCCCGTTGGGTACGGTGGAGATGCAGGGATTTACCACTTTTGATCAATTGACCGTCCGGCAGGCGGCTGAGCAGGCGTTTACACCGATGCCCGCTGGTACGTCCTGGGGGGCGAAGTGGGAATATGGCTGGTTTCGTGGCACGGTGACGCTGCCGGACGAAGCGGCAGGGCGACGCATCGCGCTGCGCGTGGACGTCGGCGGGGAGAGCGCCATCTACGTGAACGCGCAGAACGCCGGCGCGAAAGACCACGGACGCCAGGAAATTACGCTGGCGCTGTCCGGAGAAGCGGGCGCGACGTATGACATTATGGTCGAAGCCTACGGCGGGCACGGCCCGCTGGTCTGGACCGGTGGGCCGGTGCCGCCCGACCGTGAAACGGTGCCCGAGCCCCCGGCGCAACAGTGCGTGGTCGGTACCACCACCTTCGGTATCTGGCAGGAGGAGGTGTACCAGCTCTGGATCGACGTGAAGATGCTGGAGCAGATGAGCCGCCTGCTCGATCCGGAATCACTGCGCTGGGCGGAGATCGTGCAGGGCTTGCGCGATTTCACGGTGATCGTGGATTTTGAGACCGCACGCGAGGAGATGCTCGCCACCGTGCGCGCCGCGCGCGAGCGCCTGGCTCCGCTCTTTGCCTGCGAAAACGGCTCCACCGCTCCGCAGTTTTTCGCCGTCGGCCACTCGCACATCGACGTCGCCTGGCTCTGGCCGCTGCGCGAAACCGAGTCGAAATGCACGCGTACCTTCGCCAATCAGATGGCGCTGATGGAGGAGTACCCCGAATATGTCTTCCTGCAAAGCCAGCCGCATCTCTATTGGATGGTGAAAAATCATTACCCCGAGCTCTATGCGCGCGTGAAGGAGAAGGTCGCCTCCGGGCAGATCATCGCCGACGGCGGCATGTGGGTCGAGCCGGACATGAATATCACCAGCGGGGAAAGCCTCATCCGCCAGTTCGTGCACGGCAAGCGCTTCTACCGCGAGGAGTTCGGCGTGGAAAGCGAGCTGCTCTGGCTACCGGATGTCTTCGGTTACTCCGGCGCACTGCCGCAGATTATGCGCGGTTGCGGCGTGAAGTATTTCTCCACGCAGAAGATCTACTGGGTCTATAACGGCGGCGATCCGTTCCCCTATACCACCTTTACCTGGGAAGGCATCGACGGCTCGGAAGTGCTGGCGGGGTTGCACAACGATTATAATTCGCATAGCGACCCGGAGTCCATCGTGGCGCGTTGGCACGAGCGGCGGCAGAAGGTAGGCATCTCCACGCGGCTCTTCCCCTTCGGCTTTGGCGACGGCGGCGGCGGGGCCACGCGTGACCACCTGGAGTTCATTCGCCGCGAGCGCAACCTGGAAGGCCTGCCGAAAGTGCGCATGGCCGGGCCCATGGAGTATTTCCACGATCTCGAAGCGCGCGGCTATCCCGACGACCGCTATGTCGGCGAATTGTATTTTCAAAATCACCGCGGCGTGCTCACCACGCAGGCGCGTACCAAGCGCGGCAATCGCAAGAGCGAATATGCGCTGCGTGAGGCGGAGATGTGGGCGGTGGCGGCGCGCGCGCTCGCCGGATTCGCCATCCCGCTAAACGAATTGGATCTCGCCTGGAAGGAAGTGCTGCTCAACCAGTTCCACGACATCATTCCCGGCTCATCCATTCATCGCGTCTACGAAGAGGCGGAGGCGGGGTACGCGCGGGTGATCGAGATGGCGGAGGAGACCGCCGCGCAGGCTGCAGCCACGCTCACCGATGACTCGTCGGCGCTCACCGTCTTCAATGCGTTGTCCTGGCCGCGTACTGAACTCGTCGCCTTGCCGGACGGCGTTAACGCCGTGACGGATGCGGAGGGCAATGCGCTGCCCATGCAAACGGTGGAAGGCGAACTGCTCGCCGAAGTCAGCGTGCCCTCCTGTGGCTGGACCACGCTGCAACCGGCGGCGACGCCCGCGCCCGTGGCCAGCGTCTTTACCGTGCACGATCGCCTGCTGGAGAATGATCTGCTGCGCGTCACCTTTAACGATCTCGGGGAAATTACCGGTATCTATGATAAAACCGCCGATCTCGAGCTGGCGGCCGGGCCGTGTAATAGCTTCAAAATGTACAAGGACGTGCCCTCCGCGTTTGACGCCTGGGATCTTGAGCAGACCTACGCGTGCAATCCGGTGGCCCTGCCGGAAGCCGCGACCATTACTGTCGTCGCGGACGGGCCGCTGGTGTCCACATTGCGCGTCTCGCGTCAATTGCACCACTCCACCATGACGCAAGACATTTCGCTGCGCCGGGGTAGCCGTCGCGTGGAATTCGCCACCACGGTAGACTGGCACGAGCGGCACAAACTGCTCAAAGTGGCTTTCCCGGTGAACGTGTACGCCAATGAGGCGCTGCACGAAATCCAATTCGGCCACCTCGCGCGCCCCAACCACTATTCGCGCCCCTATGACGCCGACCGCTTTGAGGTATCCAACCAGAAATGGACGGCGTTGGTCGAGGGTAACCGGGGGTGCGCGGTGCTCAATGACTGCAAGTACGGGGTGAACGTCCTCGGCAACAGCATCAACCTCACCTTGTTGCGTGCCCCGCTCGCGCCGGACATGACCGCAGACCAATGCGTGCATCAGTTCACCTATGCCTTCTATGCCTGGAACGGTTGCTTGGTGGAGAGCGACCTGGTGCGCGAGGGGTACGAGCTGAATATTCCGGTGATGTCCGTCTCCGGCGCTGCCGGCGCACGTTCGCTCTTCAGTGTGGACGCCCGCAACGTGGTCATCGACACCGTGAAGCCCGCCGAGGACGGCTCGGGCGACATCGTGCTGCGCCTCTACGAGACCATGCGCACGACCACCCGCTGCACCCTCACCACGACGCTGCCGGTCACCGCCGTGCACGAAACCGACATGCTGGAAGAACACGGCGTCCCGCTGCCCCTGGCGAACGGCGCCCTCGCGTTGACCTTCCGCCCCTTCGAGATCAAGACCGTGCGCTTGCGATAGCGCTGTTCGCATTGCACCAGCATACGGCCTTTCCTCCGAGCCTCTAGCGACGGGGGAAGGGCCGGCGTGCGCTATGGTAGAAAACAGGGGATGCGGTTAGGGAGGCGACACGGCTATAGCACCGTTTGGAAGCCGATGCAGGGCCGCAGCCCGGAGTCGCGCGCGGCGTGCCGCGAGAGGCAGGTCCGGGGCTGTACTGTCGGCAGGCTGAGCGCGACTGCGGTCGGCTTCCAAACGGTGCTGTCGCCGCATCGCCTCTGCAGTGCATCCACTGTTTTCTAGCATAGCGCAACCGGGGTACCCGGTGCCGATCTTGCTATAGCGTACGTTGCCTGCCCACAGAAGTTACATAAAAAAGCCCCTCTCCAAGTATTGGGAGAGGGGTTGGGGTGAGGGCCGTCAGGACGATCACCCTGCGGTTGCCGGCAGCGTGATCGTCACGCGCGTGCCCTGCCCGGGGGTACTCTGAATGTCGAGCGTGCCTTGGTGTGCGGCGATGATGCTCTGGCAGATGGCGAGGCCGAGGCCCGTCCCGCCGTGTCGGCGTGCGCGCGCGGAATCCACGCGATAAAAGCGTTCCCGCAGGTGGGGGAGATATTCCGGCGCAATGCCTTCCCCGGTATCCGTTACCGTCAGCATGAACTGATCTGCCTGCGCTGTGGCGTCGATGCGGATCTCCCCGCTCGCCGGCGTGTGGCGCAACGCATTCTCCAGTAGATTCACCAGCACGCGCTGTAAGTGGTGCGGATCCGCCCACACGGTCTGCGCCTGCTCGGCGATATTGACCAGCACTGTCGCGTGGGGCGCCTCGGTATGCGTCAGCGCGATGGCCTCGGCCACCAATGCCTGCAGCTCGACCTGTTGCGCGTCCAGCGTCAATTGCTCGTGATCCGAGCGTGCCAGCAGCAAAAGATCCTGTACGAGGCGGATCATATTCGTGGAGGCCTGATCGATAGCTTGCAGCGCTTCCCGGTACTGCGCCGGGCTGCGCTCGCCGCGCAACGCCAGCGAGGTGTTCGCTTTGATCGCCGTCAAGGGCGTGCGTAGTTCGTGCGACGCATCGGCGGTAAATTGTCGTTCGCGCTCCACCGATTCGCGCAACTGGCTAAACGCCATGTCGAGACGCCCCAGCATGCGGTTGATCGTCGTGGCCAGGTGGGCGAATTCGTCCACGCCCACCACCGGCAGGCGGACGGAGAGATCATCGGAATGCAAGGACTCGGCGGCAGCGATAATCTGCCGCACCGGTTGTAAGGCACGATTGGTCAGGAATAACCCACCGACCGCCGCCAGCACCAGGGTACAGGGCACCAGCAGGAGGAGGATGAGCGTCAAGCTCTTCAGCAACGACTGCGTCTCGGTAAAGGACACGGCGGCCTGGACCACGCCGAGCTGTTGGCCATCTTTTTTGAGCGGCGCGGATAAGACACGCAGCGGCTCTGCGTCCGCCGTCAAGGTATACAGGGTGGCCCCCGCTGCCGCGCGCGCGAAACCGGCCCGGTCCAGGAGGGCCTCGGGCGTGGTATCGCGCGTGCCGTCCATGTCGAGTTCGCGTCCCTCCAGATCATAGAGATGGATCATGCGCTGCGCACGGTTGCGCCCGAACCACCCGCGATTCTCGGGCGGTGGTCCCTGCGGCGCAGGTGGGCGAGGGAACGCTCGGAAATGGGCAAAGAAGTCATTCTGCCGCTCCACGGTGCTGGCCAGACGATGGTCGATGGCGGAGAGCAGATAGCTGCGAACGACGACGTGCGCGATGAGTAGGAAGGCGAAGAGCACGATGGCGAGCACGCTGATATTCCACAGCGTGAGCCGGAAGCGTACCGAGGTCATTTTCATGCGCACACCTCCTCATGCGGACCGCGCAACATGTAGCCTTGTCCATGAATGGTATGGATGAGCTTGGTCGGGCGGTCTGCATCAATCTTTTTGCGCAGCATGCCGATATAGACATCCACCGTATTAGAGGTGCTCTCTTCACTATTCCATATGCGGTATTGGATAGCATCACGACTTAACACGCGGCCTTCGTTCATCGCCAACGCTTCCAACAGCATGTACTCACGCGGCGTCAGGATGAGCTCTTCCCCATCACAGGTCACCGCATGCGTCGCCGTATCAATCTCCAGATGCGCGATGCGCAGTTTGTGCGCTTTGTAGCGCGAATCCCGCCGGTGCAGCGCCTGAATGCGGGCGAGCAGTTCCTCGAAATGAAACGGTTTGGCCAGATAATCATCCGCCCCCAGCGTGAGCCCGCGTACGCGATCCTGTACGGCGTCGCGCGCGGTGAGCATTAATATGGGGGTGGAGACGCGGCGGCGGCGTAATTCCTCGCAAATCTGCCAGCCATCCAGACCGGGCAACATGATGTCGAGAATAATGACCGCATAGTCGGCTTCCAACGCCATGCGTAGTCCTTCGTGCCCGTCCTCCGCCGTTTCCACGGCGTAGATGCGGTCGTCTTCCAGGCCGCGCTTAATGACATCCCGGATGAGCGCATCGTCTTCGACTACCAGAATTCTCATCGTCCGTCCTACCCTTCACTTCATTGGCCAGTATGCAGGAGGCGCTTCGCACTTGTCAATATTTTGCGCGCAAGCCCTTGCATCGGCTATTCAATCTGTATTGCCGCTTTCATAACTTTTTCATAACTCTGCATTATGCTGGTTAAGAGATCAAGTTCTCGATGGGGCGCAAGACCCACGGCTTGCGGGCGCAGGTCACTCCCCATGGGCGTGTTACAGCAAAGGGAGGCAGCGCAATGCGCACTCGGTATAAAGTGGGAGGCATCGTTCTCCTCATTGTCGTTTTGCTCGGCGCGGTGGCTGCGAGCGTGGTCATGAAACGCACGACGCCAGCGCCCCCCAGCGGGGCAGCGTCACCCCAAGTTGCCGCGACAACCGTCACGGCGCACGCGCCGATCGGTCATACTGATGTCCAGGCCAGCATCCCGGTACATGGTGACTGCGCCCGCCAAAAGCCGCAGGCGACGGCGCCCAGTGCGCGCTCGGCGACGGCGACGCCGCCGCCGGATCGTCCACGGCATAACGGCGCTGATGGACGTGCGCAGTTTGCGGCGCACCGCGCGGCCTTTGGCTTGATGCATCTGTTTCGTGGCATCGGCAGGCTGGGAGACGATGGGGACAATCCGTTGACACCGGCCCAGGCCAAAGCCATCCTGGCGATTCTCACGCCCTTGCGCACGCAGAAGACCCTGACGTCCACGGAAGCCGAAGGTGTCACCAAGCGCCTCGAAGCCGAATTGACGCCCGCGCAACTAACCGCCGTGCAGTCGCGCTCGATGCGTGGCGGCGGACCGGGAGGCCCAGGAGGACCGGGAGGCGCACCGGCAGGCGGCGCCCCTCGGCAGCGCGGCATCTTCCCGTCGAATGGCGCGGGCGGCGCTGGGGCGCAACCCGGTGCAGCCGGTGGAGCGTCACGACAGCGCGGCGGATTCTCGCCGAACGGCGCAGGCGGCCCTGGTGGACGTCCCGGCGCAGCCGGTGGACCCCCGCGTTTTGTCATTCCGGAAAATTACAACCCGTTTTACACTAAGAATACGGATGATAATCCCATGGCCGCACGCATGGCAGAGCGCATGCAGGATGCGTTTGATGCGCTGAAAGAAAAAGCCGCCCAATGATCCATACGGCATCGTGACACGACCAAGTCCTCGGATTTGTGCGTGGTGGAAGCGGCCCCTGGGGCACGATGTACGATGTGGCGCACGAGCGGGCATAAAACGATCATGCGACGCAACTGCTGGCCCGTTTGTGTGTCAAATAGATTGACGAAGATGAAAGGAGACACTTTAATGCGTTATTTCACGTCTTTGCTGGTTCTGGTACTGGCAACCGGCATTCTCTTCGCCCAGGCTCCCGGCGGAGGGATGGGCTCTACTGCAGGCAGCACCGTTATGGTGAATACCGCCAAGGGGCTGTTCGTGCTGCGCGGTGGTGTGCTGGCCAAGTACAATATCACTACCCTGAAACAAGTCCAGGAATTACAGATCTTTGGCGACGCGCCGACCATGCCCGCTGACATGACCGACCGTACGGCGATGATGCAATATGGCGCGGAAATGCAGAAACGCACGGCGCCTGCCATCATGATCGCAAAAGATAACGTGCTGCTGCTCGTCGTCGGTGATGGCTTTGCCCGCATCAATCAGGAAACATTGACGCCGGAAAAAGCCGTCACTCTCACGGTCCCCGGTACAGCGACGGAAGCGGGTTACCGCGAGCCGACGCCCGGCTATCTGCTGGTGGAAAATACCCTGTACCTGATGCGCGGTAAAGAGATTTTGTCGATCAATGTCACCGATGGCAAGATTATCACGCGTTCGGCATTGCCGAAAGAATTGCAGACGGCGAGCTTCACGTTCGGCGGCGGTGGCGGTGGCAACCGTGGCGGCGGCGGCAACCGTGGCGGCGGCGGCAACCGTGGCGGTGGCGGCGCTCCCGGCGGCGGTAATGCAAACCCTCCGGCTCCTGCAGCCAATTAAGTACAATCCGTAGTTCAGTAACAACGTGTGGGCGGCCTGATGGGGCACCAGGCCGCCCACCTTCTTGTGTAGCGAAATGTACACACGTAAATCATGTTAAGGGAGATATCGTGCTGATCGAGCCGTTGACTCTTTCGGGAGATCCATTAAGTTACGAGCAATTGCAGCAGGCGCAAGCCATGCAGCGGGAGACTGGCCAATCGCTCGATGAGGTATTGGTCAATCTCGGCCACTGCTCGGCCGAAGCAGTCTTGGAGATCATGGCGCGGCAGTCCGGCGTGCCTTTGGTGCAGATTGTCGAGCGTGATCTTGATCCGGCGGTCATCGCCCTCATCCCAACCGCGCTCGCCTTTCGTCACCGCGCCTTACCGCTCGCCGCCACACCGACGGCGCTGCGGGTCGCCGTGGCTGATCCCTTCAATACTGCGGCCGCCGATGACCTGCGTATGGTCACCGGGCGCGATATCGAGCTCGTCTTTGCCAACCCGGCCGACGTGCGGCGTCTGGTCGATGAATATTTCACCCGGCGCATGATCACCGATACCGCTGATGATGACGTGCAGGTGCTCGATGACGCGGAAAACGAGATCGGCAACCTGGAGGCCATGGCCAAGGAAGCCACCGTCGTCAAGCTGGTGAACCTGATTTTGCGGCAGTCCGTGCAGGAACGCGCGAGTGACGTGCACGTGGAGCCCTTTGAAAAGGGCTTGCAGGTGCGCTATCGCATCGACGGCATCCTGCACCCCATCTCCCCACCGCCGCGCAAACTGCAATCGGCGATTATTTCGCGTCTCAAAATTATGGCGAACCTGGATATCGCGGAACGACGCAAGCCGCAAGACGGCCGCATCAAGACGCGTATTGCCGGGCGTGAGATCGATATCCGCGTCTCCACCATCCCGACGTTGTACGGCGAAAGCGTGGTCATGCGTCTACTCGACCGCAGCGCCATGAATTTCGGGCTGCTCGACGTGGGCATGTCGCAGGAAACGCTCACGCAGATCGAAAAGATTATCACCATGCCGCACGGCATGATCCTGGCGACCGGCCCCACGGGTAGCGGGAAAACGACGTCCCTCTACGCGGCGCTGCGCGCGGCGTACTCGACGGAAAAGAAGATCATCACCATTGAAGATCCCGTCGAGTACCAATTGGACGGCGTCAATCAGATTCAAGTGCATCCGCAAATCGGCGTGACGTTCGCCGCCGGGCTGCGCGCCATTCTGCGCCAGGACCCGGACATCGTTATGGTCGGCGAGATTCGCGACGCGGAAACCGCGGAAATTGCCGTGCACTCTGCGCTCACCGGGCACCTGGTGTTCAGCACGCTGCATACCAATGACGCGGCCAGCGCGGTGACCCGCCTGCTGGAAATGGGCATCGAGCCGTACTTGGTGGCGTCTTCCGTGGAAGCGGTGTTGGCGCAGCGTCTGTTGCGCACCATCTGTCCGAACTGTAAAGAGCCGCGCGCCGACATGGACTCAGTGCAGATCAAATTAGCCGGTAGTGGCCTGACGCTGTCACCGCGTGATATGCTGTACGTCGGGCGTGGCTGCGACCAGTGCAAACAAAGCGGCTATCGGGGCCGCACCGGCATCTATGAGTTGCTCGTGATGGACAACGCCATTCGCCCCCTCGTACTCGACCATTCCCCCGCCACGGTGATTCGCGCTTGCGCGTGTGAACACGGCATGAAGACACTGCGTGAAGACGGCTGGAGAAAAGTGCTCCAGGGTTTGACGACCGTGGAAGAGATGTTGCGCATTACGCGCCAGGACGATATTGATTTGACGAGCTAACCGCTCGCCGTAAAACGGAAGAGTAACGGAACCGATTCATGCCAACCTCATTTGCCTACAGAGGAATAGATCAACTCGGCGCCCCCGTGCGTGGTGAGATCCAAGCGGACGACCTGCAGAACGCCACGGCGCTGCTGAAGGCGCGCGCCATCTTTCCGACCGCCGTGACACCGGCGAAGGAAAAAAGTGCAACACCGGCGCGTCGCCGCCTCTTCAGCGGGGGTAATATGGCGGCGGACGTCTCCATCCTGACCCGGCAGCTCGCCAATCTGATCGGGGGGGGCGTGCCCATGATGTCGGCCTTCGCCGCGCTGACCGGGCACACGGAAAATGAGCGCCTGCGCACCGTTTTGGAACAGATGCAGGATGAAGTACGCGGCGGCAAGTCGCTCTGGGAGGCGCTGGGCGAGCATCCCGACGTGTTCCCGACCCTCTACGTCAATATGGTGAAAGCCGGGGAGGCGAGCGGGCAGCTCTCCTCCGTGCTCGCCTGGCTGGCTGACTATCAGGAAAAAGAGCAGGCGCGCCGCATGCAAATTCGCGGGGCGCTGGTCTATCCGCTCGTGCTGCTCTCCGCCGGTCTGCTGGCGATCGTCATTCTGATCACGGTAGTGGTACCGAAATTTACCGGCATGTATTCGGAATTCGGGCAAGCGTTGCCCGCGCCGACCGTGCTGCTGCTCGCCATTTCCGGGTTTCTCGCGCACTGGGGCTGGGCGATCTTGGTGGGGGTGGCGCTGCTGGTCGCCGGTGTGCGTCGCTATGAGAAAACGCCGTCCGGTACGTTGCGCATCGATGCCTTGCGCCTGCGCCTGCCGCTCTTGGGCAAGCTGACGATGAAGTCGGCCATGTCACGCTTTGCGCGCACGACGACGACCCTCATGCAGGGGGGCGTGCCCCTTCTGGAAGCGCTGTCCGTGGTGCGCGATGTGTTGGGCAACGAGGTACTCGCCCAGGCCACCGACCACGCGCGGGAAGGCATGCGTGAGGGAGAACGCTTTGGCGAGCGCCTGCACGCGACGGGGCAATTCCCGCCGTTATTGACCCATATGATCGGTATCGGGGAAGAGACCGGCGATCTGCGCAATATGCTGAACACGGTCGCCAATACCTACGATATTGAAGTGGACGCGACGCTGCGCGCGCTCGTCTCACTGCTGGAGCCGATTATTATCGTCGGCATTGGCAGCGTGATGGCGTTCGTCATCATCGCCATGCTCCTGCCGATCTTTCAAATCGACATGGTTGGGGGCGGATAATGGAGAGATCTCCCATGCCCCCGTTATTTCATTACGAAGAAGAGGTTGTCCTATGAGAATGCTCTGCACGCAACGCACCCGGTCACGCGGGTTCACCCTGCTCGAATTGATGGTGGTGGCCGTTATTCTGATGCTGCTCGCCGGTATTGTCACCGCGCTGGTCACCAAACGCGTCGAAGAGGCGAAACATGCGAAAGCCGTGGCGGATATTGAAACGCTCGGCAATGCGATTGATCAGTACCACTTGCACAATGGCGATTTTCCGCCGGACATGGAAGCGCTGCGTACCAAACCCGGCGACCAGGATCTGCCGAATTGGAACGGGCCATACATTAAGAAACCCGTGCCCAACGATCCGTGGAACCGCCCGTATGTGTATGTGACGCCCGGCGAGCATAATACCGATTCCTATGACCTGTTTACGCTCGGGCGTGATGGTAAGGAAGGCGGCAGCAGTAGCGATGCCGATATTAACAACTGGCAGTAAACGCGGCTTCACCCTGCTGGAACTCATGGTGGTGATGGCGATCATGGCGTTGCTCTGCGGCGTGGTGATGGGCAGTATGGGCGCGACGTTGGAAGAGGCGCGCTTGCGCTCTGGCGCACGCACGGCCTTGGCGGCCTTGCGCTACGCGCGCAGCGTCGCCGTGTCCCAGCGCATCCCGAGCGAAGTGACGTTTGACACGCAACGCCGTGCCATTGGCGTACAGGTGCAGAACACCGCCGATGACGGGACGACGCAGTGGCGGGCGCTGACCACCAGCGCCGGGAAGACGCGCATTTTGCCCGTCGGGGTGGAAATCACCTCGGTCCGCACCAGCGCCGGGCAGGAGAGTGCGACGCCGGGGGCCGCCAGCGACGAGCAGACGGGCCCCGCCGTGACATTCACGCCGCTCGGGCAGTCCGTGGATGCGTGCATTACTCTGCGCAACGCGAAGGGCCATCAGTTATACCTGATCATGGATGCCGTGACAGGGCGTGGAGAGATTACCGATAAGGAACCATGATCGTTCAACCGTGTGACAGCAAGGCGCGCCGCTACCGACGCGGGATGACGTTGCTCGAAGTGATTGTCGCGATGGCGCTACTGGCCATCGGCATCACGGGTGTGCTCGGCGCCATCTCGTCGTGTCTGCGCAACACGGATGCCGCGGCGAGTTACTCGCGCGCCGCCTTGCTCGCCCAGCAGGTCGCCACGGAATTGGATCGCAATGAAACGCTGGACACGGGGCAGCAGTCCGGCACCTTTGACGAGTTGGCGAGCAGCTACCGCTGGGAAGCGGACGTCACGGAGGCCAATGCCTCCGGACTCTATCCGGTGCGTATCACCGTGCTCTGGGATAAAGACCGGCGTCATTTCGAGCTTAATACGTTGCTGCGCCCGCACACGCTACCCACGCCGGCCACCCCGGCGGCCGGAGGGCAATCATGAGCGGGCTCCGGCGTGGCTTTACCCTGATCGAGGTGATGGTCGCCTCCGTTATTTTTATGCTCTTTATCAGTTCGGTCTACGGCGTCTATCGTGCGGCCAATCAGTCGATGGCGCATGCGGAGGCGCAAGAGGATCTGTATCAGACCGGCCGTGTGTTACTGGCGCAAATCAATGCGGAACTGACCTGCGCGTACCAACCGGCGACGGATACGACCAGCGAATTGCTCGGGACCGACTCCACGACGTCGGCGAGCGACGCCCTGCAGCAGGATCAACTGGCGTTTTTGACCACCGGCCATGTCGTGGGCAGTGATGAAGTGGCGGGCGATGTGACCCGCGTCACCTATCTGATGGTCGGCGAGGGGCAGGACACGCAGCCGGGTCTCTATATCGAAGAGAGCCTGCACCCCGGGTTGGAGATGAGCGACGAGGAACCGGCAAAGCGTTTGCTCTCCCCGCTGGTGGTGGGATTCAATTGTAAGTATTTGCCGGCGAGCGGGGACTGGCTCACGGAGTGGCAGGGCCAAACGACGCTGCCCCGGGCCGTGCGTATCGAATTGACGCTGCAGTCCAAGCAACGGGGGGCGAAACCGCTGGTGCTGGTGACGACGGCGAATCTGACGATGGCCACCGCCCCGGCGAGCACCACGGAAGGGGGCGCGGATGCCCAGTAAGCGTATGCACGGCATGGCGCTGCTGACCGCCATCTGGATACTCGCCCTGTTGCTGGTGATGGTTGCCGGCTTTGCCGCCATGGTACATAGCGAGCTGGAAGTGGCGCGGAATTTCGGGGATCTGACGAAGGCGCGCTGGGCGGCCCGCGCCGGTTTTTATCGTGCCCAGGTGGAGGTCGAACAACGTGCGGCCTCCACCTATACCACGTTGGATGGCGGGAGCCAACTCGGCATTAGTGCCGCCGATGAATCCGTTACGCTCGGCGACGGTGTCACCTATCAAACGGTGATCGAGGATGAAGCGGGCAAGGTGAATATCAATACGGCGTCCAGCACGGTGCTCAGTACGCTGTTTTCGGAAGAGGTCGCGGACGCCATTATCGACTGGCGCGATACGGATAGCACCCCGCAGCCGAACGGGGCGGAGGATGACTATTATATCGGGTTAGCCACGCCCTATCACTGTAAAAACGCGCCGTTTACCACGGTGGATGAATTACTGCTGGTCAAAGGTATCACGCGCGATATGCTGGACGCCGTGGTGACGGAGGATGGGCTGAAGTTACGGGAACTCTTGACCGTCGCCTCCACGGATACGAATACGGACGCCGACGGGCAAGCGCGCGTGAATATTGCCACCGCCACCAAGGATCAGTTGACATCGGCCCTGGGCAGCGTGTTTACCTCGCGGGAATTCGATGCGATCATCAAACAGCGGACATCGTCAGCCTTTACCAGCCCGGCGGACCTGTTGAAAGTGCCGAATCTCGCCCGCGAGAAGGTGATGGCCGCCTTCGACAAACTGACGACAACGCAGGACAAAGCGCGGCCGGGGCTGGTGAATATCAACACCGCGCCCGCTGAGGTGCTGGCGGCGTTGCCTGGCATGGATGCGGCCACCGCGCAGGCGGTGGTACAGGAGCGCACGGATAACGGGGCCTTCACGGATGTCGGCCAACTATTGCGTATGGATCAAGTCAGCAATGAGCTGTTTATGGGCATCGCCAATCTGCTCACGGCGCGCTCGAAAATTTTCCGTGTGGTCGCTGCCGGACAGTGCAAGGATGGCATGTCACAGTCGATCACGTGTGTGCTGCAGGCCGACGCCGCGGGCGGGCAGAGCAGCCAGATTCTCTATTGGCAGGAGTAAAGGACCGCAATGCTCGTAAAGAACAAAGCACTGGGCGTGGATATTGGCGACGACGCGATTCGCCTCGTCGCCTTACGCGCCAGAGGCACGGGGTACGAGGTGGTGGATGTCCAGGAGATTCCACTGCCGGAAGAGTGCTCGCCTGATGCCATGGCGCAAGCCTTGTCGCAGCTCACCGATGAAGCGCGCACACGCGTGGCCATCGCGCTGCCGGCATCCGGCTGTGCGTTTAAGACCTCCTTGCTCCCTCCCGCCAAGCCGGCGGATCTGGCGCAAGTGCTGAAATTTGAGGCCGAGTCGCAATTCCCCATCCCGCTGGATGACTTGACCTGGAGCTATACGCTGAGCAAGGAGTCGTCCGGGCGCATGTCCGCGCTCCTGGTCGGCGCGCGACGCTCGCTGGTGGAGGAGCGCTTGCGCCTGGCGCAGTGCCTGGGCATCGAACCCACCGCGCTCCTCGTCGCGCCCCTCGCCGCCGCCGAAGCGATTGTGCAGCCCGCCGGGACGTACCTGCTGGTGGTGGCGGGCACGGAATGGTGCGATCTCTGCCTGTTTGAACACGAACAACTGCAAGGTTGTCGTAGCATACTGGCAGGTTCCCCGACCGAAGAGGGGTGGGCAGAGCGCCTGGCACGGGAAATTCGCCCGTGGGCGCAGAGTTCCCCGCCCACCCGCGTGGTAGCGCTGGGCGCGGTGTCGCCGAAAGCGGCCGCCGCCTTAGAGCAACTGCTCGGCCTCCCGGTTACACTGGGCGATCCCTGGGTGGACGTGCTGAACGCCCCGGACTTCCGGGCGGACGCGGCCGGGGCTTCCACGGCGTTTGCCACGGCCATCGGCCTGGCGAAAGCGGCGCTGGGGCGCAAGCCGGAGATCAATCTGCTCCCACAGCAGGTGACGGATGCGCGGCGGCAAGGGCGGAAGAGCGCACAGCTCCTCACGGGATTAGCACTCGTCATCGCCTTGCTCGCGCCGTGCGTGTACATGACCGGGCAAACGCTGCACACACAGCGGGAGCAATTGGCCGCACAGACGACCCCGTCCCGGCCGCTGGCGCCGCAGACGACGAGTGTGCAGGGTGACCTCACGACCGCCCAGCAGGCTATCGACGCCCTGGCAAAGCCGGAGAGCAATCCATTGGAGGTTCTGCGTTTACTGAGTGAACAACTGCCCCCCGGCATCACGCTCACCAATCTCGCGTATGATCGCGGGAAAATGGTGGTCATGAAAGGACGCGCGACGTCCAACACCGTCTTGGCCTCCGCCATGTCGGCACTGACCCAAATGGGGGTGGTGACGCACGTGATGCTGAACTATTCCAACCAGGTCAAGGAGACGGACGGTCAGGGGTATGACTTTCAAATATCCGCTACGCTCCCCCCGACGACTGATCCTACCAGCGCGGCGAAGCGCAAGACGGCAACGAAACAGACAGAGACGACGGTAGTGCAATGAACAGATTTCCGCAACGTATCTCATCAGTTCCGGCGATAATTCTGCTGAGCGCAGTGGTCGTCGTCCTGCTGGGCATATTGGGATACCAATATTGGAGCCTGACGGCAACACGCGCGCAACTGGACGACCAGCGCCAGCGTAAGATTACGGAAAAGCAACAGACAGCCGCGCAGGCGCACCGGGTATCCACCCAGCACGCGTTGTCGCAGCAAATGCCGCTGCAACGTGCGATATGGTCGTGGAGCGAACAGCTCCCCGTCATGGTGAAGCAAGTCTCCGGCGTCGTCGACAAGGGTGGAGCGAAGATCGACACCTTGCAGCCGGAGCCCGTGGTGACGCGCGGCCAGTTCGCACGTTTCCCCTTGCGGCTGACCTTGCGCCTGTCGTTGGGCACGCTGACGCAAGTGCTTATGAACGTGCGTGCCGCGCAACCCTTACTGGCGATCGACCACCTGAACATCCGCACCGGACAAACGACGGCTGATCCATTGCTGGTGGAACTGACGCTCTCATCGTATGCGATGTTGGAAAACGCTAAGGCGAAAGGAGCCGCACAATGAGCACACGCCACGGTTTACAGGCGACTGCGGTCTCTCCGCGTACTGCATTTTTCAGCATTACCGCGCTGGTGTTAGTGATGGCCGGCGCCGTATCCCTGGTCAAGCTGGGGTCAGACCGCGGGCTCACGCCTGCGGAGTCCCATGCCAAACGTCCACATGCGGCACAGGGGCAGGCCATGCAGAGCGTTTCCGCACGCGCTCCGGAAGATTATGCCATTATCGTGAAGCGTAACCTCTTTCAAGCGACGCTGACGAAAACGCCGCCGCAGTTGCTGCTGCCGCCACCGGCGCCGACGAAGATCGCCCCGGTCTTTCCCTTTGTGAAGACGACGCCAGGCAACCAGGCATCCGGCGCGTCGGCCACGACGCTGCGACTTGCCTATACCGGGATGGTCGAAACACCGGCCGGTCGCTACGTCCTGCTGGAGGCGGTCGATACCAAAGAGGCGCAGTATGTGCCGATTGGTGGGATGGCGTTCGGCTGTCGCGTCGTGGAAGCGACCAATGACGCTGTCACGCTCGATCAGGATGGTAACGCGGTGGTCCTAAGTCTGGGCACGAATAAGGTAGAAGATGTCGGTCTCGTCGCCACGCCGCCCAAGACCGACACACCCAATGGCCCCGGAGGGCCTCCAGGGGCAATGAATCAACCGACTGGCGGACCGTCCGCCAACGGCGCCGATAATACCGCGGGATCCCGCCCACGTTTCCGCAGAAGCTCACAGTAGGAAGGAATATCAAATGCGCGTGCAACATTACGGCCAGTTCATACGGCTCTTACTGGGCTGCTTGGTGATATTGAGTCTGGTGCCGGCGATCTCCCAGACGACAGAGCAGGCTCAGCCGACCGCTGGCACGGCGGGACAACCCACAGCAACCACCGGCACGGCCGCACCGGCAGCGCCACCGGCTACCGGCACGGCCGGGCAAGCGGCGCCAGCGACCGGTACGGCGGAGCCAACCCCTGCGGTCACTCCGGCGGAGACCTCGCATCGCGGGATCTGGGATACCGGGACTACGCTGGGCACCTCGTCCATGGACCTGACCAATGGGCAGCCGGTGGATTATGAAAAAACGCTGGTCTCGATCGCCTTCGCCAAAGCGGATATCACCAACGTCCTCTCCTTCCTGAGCATGACGAGTGGCGTCCCCGTCGTCGTTGATGCGGATGTCAAAGGGACGGTCACCATTATCAGCATGAAGCGCGTCTCGCTCACCATGGCCTACCAGGTCATTAATTCGGCGTTGCGCGTGCGTGGCTATACCATGATCGGCACGCTGAAAGATAAGCTCATCCGTGTCGTGACGCTGAAGCGCGCGGTGTCCGATCACGCCGATGTGCGTGAAGGCGCGGACCCGCAGAACGTCGGCACGAGCGATAACGTGGTGACCCAGGTCGTGCAGTTGCAAAACGCGAGCGCCAGCAAGCTCAAAGATGAGCTGAAGCCCCTGGTCGCGGATGACCAGGCCAACCTGCTCGCGGTGACTAGTTCCAACATGCTGATCGTGACGGACACGGAAGGCAATGTGAAACGGCTACTGCAGATCATCAATTTATTAGACAAAGATCCCAATGATGTACTCGATGTGGAGATTTATCAGTGCAAATTTGCCAGCGCCTCCATCTTGACGGCGTCACTGAGTAAAATCTTCCCCATCACGACTTCCAATACCGCGGCACAGGGGCAAAATGGGCAACAACCCGGGCAACCGCAACCTGGGGGGCGGCAAGGCGGGAACGGTGCCAGCGGACCGAGCGTGCGCACGGATGACGGGGTCTATAGCATGAAGGGGGAATTCCGTGTCGCGGCGGATGACCGCACGAATTCTCTCATCATCTCCGCCTCGCGCCAGAAGATCAATATGGTCCTCGCCATGGTGAAGAAGCTGGACGTCGATACCACGCCAGCCGTCAAAGCGCGCATCTTTCCGCTGAAATATGCGGACGCCACGCTCGTTGCGACACAACTCACGAAACTGTTTGATTCATCGTCGTCCAGCTCGTCGGGCAATCCGTTCTTTCGCCAGTTCCAACCGAACGCCTCGGCATCGACAACATCGGATGGCTTTATCGGGTTCAAACAGAATACCGTCGTGGCCGATGTGCGGACCAATTCCGTGGTGATCACCGCGACGGAAACCAATATGCGCGAATTTGAGAAGATGCTCACGCAGTTGGATACACCGAACAAGTTGAGCGATATTACCCGGGCGTTCCCGTTAAAATTTGCCAGTGCGAGCACACTCGCCACGACGTTGACGGCGCTCTTCCGCGGCACGACGACGTCGTCGCGCACCAGTTTCGCTGATCTGTTCTATGGGAACAACACGCAAAATCAGGCTGGTGATCCTATTGCGACGCTGAAAAATATCACCGTGGTGGCGGAGACGA
>DASXVL010000726.1:0-5177 GCA_036504255.1 Armatimonadota bacterium
GAGCCGTTCCTCGACGCCGGCATCCGCCTCATTCATCATTGCGACGGAAACGTGATGCCGCTGATCGACGACATGGTCGCCGCCGGCTTCTCCGGTTTCCAGGGGTTCCAATATGAATGTGGGGTGGATATCTATGAGTTACGCAAGCGGCGCAGTCTGCGTGGCGAGGAGATGCTGATTCTGGGCGGACTGTCCGTTACCCGTACCCTCCCCTTCGGAACCCCGGATGACATTCGGCGCGAGGTCGATTACTGCCTGGACGCCACCGACGGCGGGCGCGGCTTCTTCCTCTTCACCAGCAATGTGACCGGCGTGGAAGTGCCTCCCGCTAACCTGGAAGTCGCCTACCGTTATCTGCGCGCATACGACCCCGCGGCCGGACGGACGGGCGCGCCCATCACCACGCCACCGGCACTGGGAATCACTCCGGGCATGTGTCATACCGGTTGTGCGTGATACTGATGGGATACGGCGGCGCGTCCGGCGCATGGCGCGGCAACAGCCTGGTCACCGCGTAAAGCGCTGTGCCTTCAGCCAGTAGAGCAAGTCGGCCGCCCAGGGGTGGGTATGGGCGAAAGGCGGCTTGTCGCCGAGACCCATGCCGTGCCCGCCTTTCTGGTAAATATGCAGGTCAAAGGGCACGTTGTGAGCACGCAGCGCCATGGCGAAGGCGAGGCTGTTCTCCGCTTTCACGCCCTTGTCTTCGCCGGTATGCCAGATAAAGCAGGGCGGCGTTTGCTCGGTTACCTGTTTCTCGTTGGAGAGTAATTCCACCAGTTCCGGCGACGGCTTGGGGCCGAGCAGGTTGTTCTTCGAGCCCTGGTGGGTGTCCGGCCCCATGGTGATGACGGCATAGCAGAGCACGCCGAGGTCGGGGCGCGAGCTCTGGCGCTCCACCGGGTCAGTGGCGGCGGGATCGCCCGCGTCGAAATGGGTGAGCAGCGTGGCGGCGAGGTGCCCACCGGCGGAGGAACCCATGATGCCCACGCGCTTGGCGTCGAGCTGCCACGTGTCGGCGTTGGCGCGCACCAGCCGTACCGCGCGCGCGGCGTCCTGCAACTCGACCGGATGGCGGTAGCCCGCCGAGCCGAGGCGGTATTTCAACACGAAGGCGGCCACGCCGTGGTCGCGCAGAAAGAGCGCGTAAGTCTCCCCTTCATGCGGCGCGAGCATGGCGTAACTGCCCCCCGGACAGATCACCATTGCCGCTCCGGTCGCCGTGTCCGACGCGGGCAGGTACGGGGTGATGGTGGGGATGTCCTTATCCGCCGTCCCCGTCGCCCCCGGCGCCGCATCGGTCCAGAGCCGCACCGCGGGCAACACCTGGGCCGGAATGGCCAACGGTGGCGCAGCCACCTGGGCGCGCGCGGGACAGGCGGCGAGCAGACTGCCCCCAAGCGCCAACGCGCTGACGAGTTGCCAATGAGCGAGCATGGGTCATGTTCTCCTTTGGACGTGGTACTGCACAACGCCGTGTCGGCGTGCAAACCTCATTATAGGGCAAACGCCGCCGCCGGTCACCCCAGTGGCGTGCTGGGACAGCAAACCGGGATAGCCGTGTTCCAGACCGTGCTAAGGACCTCAGGTAGGCTTGGTGTCAACGGTACGGTCTGGGACAGGGTCATGCCTGGCCTTGAAGCGTTCGGGCGTTTCCGCGTAGAATGAGGGCATGTCGTCCACACGTAATGAAGTGGCCGCGCGCGCTGGGGTGAGTACGGCAACCGTGTCGCGCGCCTATAATGCGCCGTCGCTGGTGTCGCCGGAGAAACGGGCGCGCATTCTCCGTGCCGCGGAGGCGCTCGGCTACCACCCTGACCGCCACGCCAGCGCCCTGCGGCGCAAGGGCACGGGCATGATTACCGTGTGCATGCCGCCACGCGCGACCGCCGCTGCGCGGGACGCCCGCATCTACTCCTGGCTTTTCTTCGATGCCGTGCAAGCGGTGCAGGAAGAGCTGGAGGCCACCATGTATAGCGTGCAGTTGGCCACCAGCCACGGTGCGGAGGAACTGGCGCGCCAGTTGCAGCGTCATCCCGCTGATGGGGTCATTTGCGGCTCGGGCACCTACGGGCCGCCGTTGCCCGCTGTCTTGCGCGAGGGGAGCGTGCCATACGTGTGCTGCGGCCAAACGGCTTCTCCCAGCGACGCCAACCTCTGCTACATCGACGAATATGCCGGCGGGCGCGTCGCCGCCGAAGCATGCCGCGCGCGCGGCTACCGCTGCCCGGCGCATATCTCGCACCAGGTGCAGGCGGATGGCATCTGCCGCGCGCGCTGGGAAGGTTTTCGCGATGCCTTCTCCGGTACCGAAGTACCCCTCGTGGACGGAGCACTGGGCATTGGCGGCGGCTACGCCTCTGCGTTACGCCTCGCGCCGCGCATTCGCGCCGGAGAGATCGACGTCATCTTCGTGGTGAACGACCTCACCGCCGTCGGCGTCATGCACGCGCTCTCCGAGCAAGGCATCCGCATCCCCGAGCAGGTGGCGCTGCTGGGTTACGACAACCAGCCGTTCATCCAAACGCTCCCCATCAGCCTGGCCACCATCGACCTCGCGATGGATACCCTCTACCGCACGGCCGCACGGCAACTGCTGCATATCATGCGCCATCCCGCCCCCGTCCGCGCCGCCATCACCCCCGTCTTCGTGCCCGGCGACTCACTGCCGAACAGGTAGCAGAGTAGTGCGTATGTGACTTGTCACAGTAGCGTACGGAGCCCAAGCGCCCATTGACATTTCGAGGAATGCGTTCTACTGTGGAGCCTGGCCATATCTTCCACAAAGGAGTCGATCCTATGAGCTTTTCCTCAGCCACTACATTGCCCGGGCGGACGCGCGGCGTCACGCTCGGTGAGGCGTTTATGCTCGTTACCGCGCTGCTCATGCTGGGCGCGGTGGTCTTCCCGGTCCTGCGTACCGCCGACCAGCGCGATAAGCTCACCGACTGCGTGAGCCACGAGAAGGCGCTGGCCCAGGCCATCACGCTCTACACGCAGAGTCACGAGGGACAACTGCCCGCCTCAGCGTCCTGGGCAACCGCCATCACCGTAAAGGACGCGGCGAATTTCGACTGCCCGGCCAGCACATCGCGCGGTACCGCCGCCGCTCCCGATTACGGCTACGGCTGGTGGCTGGACGGCAAGAAGCTGGCGAACGTGCCGCAGCCCGCCGCCACGGTACTGCTGGCGGATAACACCAGCGCCCTCCTCGGCGGCACGTTGACGGCTGATGCCCGGCATGACGGCCAGGCCACTTTTGCCTTCGCCGATGGCCACGTGGCGACGATGAAGCCGAGCGAGCTCGAACACTTCTACGCTACCGATTTTTCGAGCCCCGCCGCCTTCCCCACCATGGCCGGCGTCTACGCGAACAACGGTCCCGGCTACAACGCGAATTTTCAGGAAGTGAAGCACGGCATGTGGCTCGTCGGCGCAGTCGTGCCGAAGGAAGACCTGAAGGGCGACGTGAGCCAGGTGACGCTGAAGGACAAGACGTTCACCAGCGCCGTGCCGCTCTACTTCTTCTTCCGCGACATGATGCCCGATCCCGGACCGGGGACGACCAGCCATCCCGACATCCAGGTCGACATGTCCAGCTTCCGCATGGAAGTACAGTCGCAGAGCGTGGCGGCGGATGGTTCGATGAACCTGCCGGGGCTGATGCTGAACAATAACTTCTGCACCGGGACCATGAATCCCATCCTGCACGGCTCCACTGCCGGGTATCCCTACGCCGTCTGGGCGGTCGCTAATGATGGTAAGCCGGTGCAAGAGTATCCCGGCGTCATCTTCCCTGACCCGAACGCGGACATGGCGAACCGCGTCGCCAGCGCCTGGTATGCCTACCGCATCACCGCCGAGGGTCCCGCGGACAAGCCCATCATGAGCTTCCAGATTCGCCGCTCCGAGCCCACGCCGTATGATTCGGGGGTTGCCAAAGTCCCGACCGAAAAGATCGGCATCAGCAAACTCACCGCCGTCATGCTGCCCGCGGGCGGCATCTACCGCAACCTGGCGATGTGGTGGTAAGCCGCAGCGCGCAATAAGACACTGCGGCGGGGGCGCGTTGGGATGACCAGCGCGCCCCCGCCGGCGTTCCGGTGCGCCGTAGACGCCATACGTGTCACAAGTCCCACCATGCTGCCCGCACGCCGGGGGGAACGCTAAAGACAACGAAAGGGTGGGGCGATGCGCGAGACGCGGAAAGACACCATCCGGTGCCCAATTTGTCAGGAGGAGCGTGAGGCGCGCCTGATGATTCCGCATGACGCGGTGGAGGACGCGGTAGCGGAGGTGATCACGGAACAACATCCCAAGTGGCAGTCACCGGACATCCTTTGCACCTCCTGTTTCGCCGAGGCCGTCAGCGAGCACCTGCGCCGCGTGCAGCAGGCGCTGCGCGACGCCTACGCCCTGCAGAAGCAGGAAATGCGCGAGAGCCTGCGCCCCTTCGCGAGCATCAGCGACGTGAACGAGGAACTGCACACCACCCGCTCGCTGGGCGAGCGCATCTCCGACGCCACTACCACCTTCGTGGGCAGTTGGGCCTTCTTTGTCACGCAATTACTGCTGCTCGTGGCGTGGGTGTCGCTGAATACCGTGGCGCTCGTGCTGCGTCACTTCGACCCGTACCCGTACATTCTGCTCAATCTGGTCTTCTCGCTCTGGGGATCGCTGGAAGTGCCGCTGGTGATGATGAGCCAGAACCGCCAGGACGCGCACGACCGCCTGCGCAACGCCAACGACTACCGCGTGAATCGCCGCGCTGAGTTGGAAGTTCAGCATATCAATCGCAAACTCGACCAACTGCTCAGCCAGCACTGGCCGCAATTGCTGGAAATCCAACAGTGGCAAATGGAAATTATGCAGCGGCTGGGCAAGAAGTAGCGAGCCACGTCGTTTCCAAGCAAACACCCGATTTGCAGAAATCGTATGGGACTGTCCTCGCGTTTGGCGCCCGGCAGGCCAGGATGCGCCGGTACGGTGTACAGTATACGCGCTGTCTGTGGCGCCCGGTGCTGGACTGTCCCCTCTGGAGCGTCTCTCTCACGGGGACAATCCAGCACCGGGCGCGGATGACTCCAGGGCGACTGATTCCTAAGCACGGCGTCGGCTCCGCCACCTGGGCGTTATCGGCGAGGACAGTCCCCCACCGGCCCTATCCTCGGTGTAGCGCG
>DASXVL010000727.1:0-9730 GCA_036504255.1 Armatimonadota bacterium
CACGACACTCATGATTTCGCTATCCAGAAAGGACAACAAAATCTCTTGCTTTGTGGTAAAGTATTTGTAGATGGTCCCTTCGGAGATGCCGGCCGCCGCCGCGATTTCCTTGGTCGTCGTCCGCTCGAATCCTTGCCGCGCGAACAGCGCAATGGCCGCCTGCATAATCTCCGCGCGCCGTTCCGCCGCCGTCCGCCGTTTCCGCGTCCCCGTTTGCCCGTCGTGCATGCCCCATTAGCTCCACTTGTAAGTGAGTACTCACTCATTATAGTATAAAACGCTCGCCTGTCAAGTCGCCCCATCGACCAAAGATGTAACTTCAAGCGAGAAGAGGGAAAGCGTGTCTTCGCTCTCCCGCGGTAGGGGCATGCTACTGCCACCAGCCCTGCCGAAAGTCCTTAGCGCCATTTGGAAGCCGACGCCCGTCGCGCTCAGCCTGCCGATAGTACCTCCCCGGACCTGCATCTCGCGGCACGCCGAGCGCGACTCCGGGCTGCGGCCCTGCAGCGGCTTCCAAACGGTGCTGCTGACACCAGATCAACGCACGGTCTGCAACAGGGCCATAGCCCGGCTATCCCAGGGCTGAAACAACAGGGGACGGCCGGACTTGCGCCAAGCTCCAGCAGATCGCCTACCGCACAAAGTAAAAGACGATGCCGAAGACGAGATAGACCGCGACCAGTTGTAAGCCTTCAAACCAATTCGACTCGCCATCGAGCGAGACGACGGAGAGCAGCAGCACGGAGAGCGCGATACCCACGATCTCAAAGGGGTTAAAGACTAGCGTCATCGGCGTGCCGAAGAGGAAGGACGCGAAGACCAGCACCGGCGCGACGAAGAGCGCGATTTGCGTGCTGGAGGCAGTCGCAATGGTCATCGCCAGATCCATCTTATCTTTCCGCGCCATGCTGACCGCGGAGAAATGTTCGGCGGCATTGCCGATCACCGCCACCACGATCACCCCGACGAAGAACTTCGTCATATGCAGCGCACTGGTCGCCGCTTCGATGGAAGATACCAGCAATTCCGATTCGAGAGCCACCAACACGGTGGTGATGGACAGCAGGAGCACCGCATTGCGCCGGGAGAGCTCGGCATGGGGCCGTGCGGGGCCCGGCGGGGCGAAGAGCATGCGGTGCGTGCGCAGCGAAAAGATGAGACTAGCCAGATAGATGAGGATGAGCACGATGGCGACCAGCAGGCTGAGTAACGGCAGCGGCGAGCCGGGTGGCGGCGCGTTCAACGAACCATACATAGTCAGGTCAAAGACCGCCGGCATGACCAGCGCGACGACCGCCAGCATGAGCATGGAAGCGCTGGCCCCGGCATTCGTGCGGCTGAAACGTTGCTTGTCGCGCCCCCACCCGCCCACAAACATACTCAAGCCCAACACTAACAGGATATTGCCGATGATACTGCCGCTGATGGAGGCCTTCACGACTTCATCCAGCCCGGCGCGCAAGGCGAGCAGCGCGATAATCAACTCGGTGGCGTTGCCAAAGGTGGCGTTCAGCAATCCACCGAGCGCCGGTCCGGTTGATTCCGCAATCTCCTCCGTCGCCCGTCCGATGAGTCCGGCCAGGGGAACGATGGCGAGCGCCGAAGTAAAGAAGACCCACAGTTGCGCAACGCCTGCGAAATGCAATAGCATGCTTACCGGGAGAAACAGCAGCAACCAGTTAAGGCGATTCTGCGCAATAAACGACCACAGCCCAAGCTGCGGCGTCGTGTTCGCCTGTTTCCCCCTACCACGCATGCGCGCATCTCCTCTTCGTCTACAAACCGTTAGGCTGCCTGATAGTGTACCGAGTTTTCCAGCGTGTAAGCAAGCGATAGCCCTGACAAGCCGTCACTTGTGAAAAATAGCACGAAATAACAACGGCGCACCAGATGACAAGCGGAAAGTTCCATATTCCCAATATCTCCGTACCAGACTGCCAGACCGGGTGAGAAAGAGCATATACAATAATCATAATGCATGCGGAGAGCGCCCGCGTGCCGGGGAGGTCACTATGGAACGAGAGTATTATCTACAACTGGCGAAAAGCGGATTACAGATGCCCATCGGGGCAGACCTCATCTTGCATGAGTATGCAGATGCGGACGCCATATTAGAAGATGGTGAGCGATTAGGCCGGGTGCTGGAAGAGACCGCCAAACGTTTCTGTACGCCGTTGGCCGTGCCGCATATGGACCTGGAACTGGAAAAATTCGAGATTCTCCGCCTGCTCGGTATTCCTGCTGAAGAGCGCGCGAAATACCACTTTACCAGCCCGCCATCCGCCGAAGACTTTGCCGCGATCGATGCGGTGCAGGTGGGGGCGTTCTCGCCGCGCCTGCAAGCCCATATCGATTCCGTACGTTATATCGCCACCCAGACCGACTTACTGCCCATCGGCATGGCCATTGGCCCCTTCTCGCTGATGACTAAGCTGCTCGCTGACCCGATCACGCCGGTGTGCATGGCCGGCAGCGGCGTCACCGCCGAGGAAGACGAGGAAGTCGCGACGGTGGAGCAGACACTCAGCCTGATCATTCGCTTCATCGTTCGCTCCATCGAAGCGCAGATTGCCGCCGGGGCGAAAGCGATCTTCATCGCCGAACCGGCCGCGAACAAAGTCTACTTTTCGCCCAACCAGCTTGACGCGGGCTCGGACATCTTTGATCGCTTTGTCATGGCGTACAATTACCAGATCCGTGCGCTGCTCGCCCAGTACGGCGTAGACTTGATCTTCCATTGCTGCGGTGAACTGACCGAGTACATGGTGCAAAAATTCACCAAGCTCGACCCGGCGATCATGAGCCTGGGTAGTTCGCGAAAACTCTGGGAAGACGCGGCGCTGGTGCCGGATGATATCGTGCTCTTTGGCAACCTGCCCTCGAAAAAATTCTATTCCGACGCGCTCATCACCGTGGAACAGGTGGAGCAACAGGGCGCGGAATTGCTGGCCAAAATGGCGGAGGTCGGTCATCCCTTTATTCTCGGCACCGAGTGCGATGTACTGACGGTGCAAGGCTGCGAAGCGACCATTCGCGCCAAAGCCATGGTCATCGCCAAGCGCCGGGAATTGTGCTGCCCATAGGCGGCGCACACGCTTGAGGAGAGTAACGAATGTCTTTCCTCACCGGAGGAGCGGGAGCGGCCGCTCCTCCGGTTTTTCTTGTTCTTTCTCGTCCCTACCGCCGCTCCCGGCGGAAGAGGAAGAACAAGACGGGGGCGCCAATGATTGGCGCCCCCGTCGTAATTTCGCATAGCAATCAGCACGCTTACAGTTCGACGAGATACGTTTCCCCCACCCCTTCGATCTGGCGAATCTTTTCCAGCACTTTTTCGACGGGATGTTCATCGATGCCCAGCACCATGACAGCTTTGCCGCGCGGTTTGGCGCGCCCGACCTGCATGCCGGCGATGTTGACGTCGTACGCGCCGAAAATTTGTCCGACGGAACCGATGATGCCCGGCTTATCGGTATGGTAGGCGACGATGTACACGCCTTCGAGGGCCATCTCCACCCAGTAATCATCCACACGGACGATACGGGCGTTACTGCCGAAGAGCGTGCCGGCGATGCGGTGGCAACCATGCTCTGTTTGCACGGTCACGGTTATGAGACTCGCGTAGCCGGAGGACTCGGTGCTCTTCACTTCCTTGATCTGTAAGCCGCGTTGCTCGGCGATATAGCGTGCGTTCACCGAGTTCACGATGCCAACGCCAAGAATCGGGGTGAGCAGCCCCTGCAACAGCGCGGGGATGAGCGGGGCGGTGTCTTCTTCGATGACATCGCCGCTGTACACGACTTCAACGGACTGCACGGCGCCCTGGATCAACTGACCGTGGAACTTGCCGATCTGCTCGACCAGGTACATGTACGGCTGGAGCGCGGCGAGTAATTCGGGAGCGAGTGCGGGCATATTCACCGCGCTGCGCGCGGGCACGCCATGGAAGAAATCACGAATCTGTTCGGCGACATCCACCGCCACCTTCATCTGCGCCTCTTCCGTGGAGGCGCCCAGGTGCGGGGTGAGCAGCAGGTTGATGCAGCCGGTCTCCGCCGCTTTCACCAGCGGGTTGTCCGCAGCAGCCGGTTCGCTGGAGAAGACATCCACCGCCGCCCCGGCGATGACCCCGTTGAGAACGGCATCCGCCAGCGCCTGCTCGTTGACGACGCCGCCGCGCGCGCAATTGATGAAACGCGCGGTCGGTTTCATCATGGCCAGGCGCTCGGCATTAATCAAATCGGCGGTATCTTTCGTCTTGGGCACGTGAATGGTGACAAAATCCGCCGCTTTCAGCAGTTCGTCCAACGGCAGCAGGCGAATACCCATGCGCGCCGCTTGCTCCTGCGTCACGAACGGGTCGTAGGCGACCACGTCCATCTCGAAACCGCGGCCACGTCGTGCGACGGCGCCGCCGATCTTGCCGAGGCCGATGACGCCCAGCGTCTTTCCGTACAATTCGGTGCCGGTGAATTTTTTGCGATCCCATTTGCCCTGGCGCATGGAACTATCCGCGGGACAAACCTTGCGGGTCAGCGCGAGCAGCAACGCCCAGGTGTGCTCGGTGGCGGCCATGGTGTTCCCCTCGGGGGAGTTCAGCACCACCACGCCTTTGCGCGTGGCGGCAGGCACGTCCACATTGTCCACCCCGACGCCGGCGCGCCCAATCACTTTGAGTTTATCGGCGCGGGCAAGGATGTCGGCGGTGACTTTGGTCTGGCTGCGGATGACGAGCGCATCGTAGGCGCCGATGGCCTCGGCTAAGGCTTCGGGCGTGTGGTCCGTCTTCATGACGACCTCAATGGTGGGGTCGTCCAGGAGGGCGCGCAGCCCATCCTCAGATACGGGATCACTGACGAGGACCTTGAAGGTCTTGGTCGCGGTGGCAGTCATATGTTGCTCCTTTCAAAAGGGACTGCGTGCCGGTGCCTCGCCGCTCTTCAGGAATTCCGCTGCGCTGGCGTTGGTCGAGGACGCGCCCCGACCCGGTTGGCACCGTGCGATGAACGTCACTATTATAGCAATTGCCTTGCCATGTGACTACTGCGTATGGCCCACCATTTCCTCGATGGTGACGAATTCATACCCTTGCGCTCTGAGTTTCGTGATGATCGAGGGTAACGCCGCCACGGTATCCGCCACGCCATCGTGAAAGAGGATGATGGTGCCGTTCCCGATGTCATGCAAAGCGCGTGCCTCCACCGTCGCAATACCCGGGCGATGAAAGTCGCCGGGGTTGACGGTCCAGAGGACGGTCGTGAGGCCCTGGCGCTGCGCGGCATCGGTCACCTGGGCATCGAAAGAGCCGCCGGGGGGACGAAAGAAGACCGGCGCTTTCCCCGTGATCTTCTTGATGACATCCGAGCAGGCGCGAATTTCCATCGCCAGGTTGACCGGGCCGAGATCGGTTAGTTTATCGTGGTGATAGGTGTGGTTGGCGATGCAATGCCCGTCAGCCGCTTCGGCCTTGATGAGTTCCGGGTATTGTTCGGCGCGCATGCCCACCACAAAAAATGTCGCCTTCACGTGATACTGTTTGAGCATCGCCAGCAGGGCTGGCGTCGAATCGGGGTGCGGGCCGTCATCGAAGGTCAACGCCACTTGCCGCTTCGTCGCATCCCCGCGATAGATTTTGTGGAACGACGAGCCGCTCATGGGCTCGAGTTGGTAGGGCACCGGCGTGGCCATGAGCTGGCTTCGGTCCTCGTCCTTCATCAGCGTTTGCCAACTGTTACTGAACGAGGCTTGCTGCGCGGCACTACCCACGGCTTGTGCGTCACGCATCTGCCGCATATAGTATCCCGCCGCTAACAGTACGCACACCGCAGAGAGCAGCAGCCCCAACAGCATGGACCAGTGCCCCCAACTTGTGCGCTTTCCCGTGGGTGTCACCACTTGCATGTCCGTGCAATCCTCTCGGCGCAGGTCACTCACGCGCCGACTTGCGTAGTTCTGCCGTCATCTCTGCCACGCGCTGTTCCAGCGCTTCCATGCGCCCCTGCATCGCTTCCAGGCATTCATGCACCGGGTCGGGAAGCTGCGCGTATTCAAAAGGCTGCGGACGCTCACCGTTCAGGCGCACCACCTCGGCAGGCACCCCAACGGCAGTGGAGTTCGGCGGTAAGGGTTGCAGCACCACCGCGTTTGCGCCAATCAGCGCATTTTCACCAATAGTAAAGGAGCCAAGCACTTTTGCGCCGGCGCCGACCAGCACATTATCGCCCAATGTCGGATGGCGCTTGCCTTTTTCTTTACCGGTCCCCCCCAGTGTGACACCTTGAAAGAGCGTGACATTGCGCCCCAATTCAGCGGTTTCCCCGATCACGACCCCCATGCCGTGGTCAATGAAGAGCCCGTCACCGATGGTCGCGGACGGGTGAATCTCAATACCGGTGAGCCAGCGCGCAATTTGCGAGAGAAAACGCGCCGTCAGCGGCAGACCACAACGCCAGCAGGCGCCGGATAACCGGTACCACCAGATCGCGTGCAAGCCGCTATAACAGAATAACACCTCGGTAATGCTACGCGCGGCGGGGTCTCGCTCAAAGACCGCTTGAATATCACGCTTAATTTGGCCGAACACCGTGCAATCTCCCTAACCCGGCCTAGCCGGAACCAAAAAGTTACCATAGCTCTCGACACAACGCTCGTCTTCCTGGTAGGTATCTGCGGATGTTGGCCGAGTTAGATTCTTGGTTTTTATACGTCCCTTACCAGTCACATTCGACACAAGTTGTGTCGAATGTGACTGGTAAGGGACTAAAGTCTTCCTAAAAAGAGTATGTTTGTCTTAAACGTCACCTACCGGTAGTATACGGGGGAGCGCGACACCTGTCAACGGGCTCGCACCCCCGGAGAAAGTCGCTCGCTCCGGCTAACAGTATACCGAATTCACCCTGCCTTGTCGTGCACGAAAAACAACGGAAGGTACTGCTGATGTGCCAGCAACAGTTCGTCGAACAACTGCGGCAGTATATTGTGCCTGCCGTCGAGCAGTGGATGTGCGGCCAGCGCGGCCAACGCGACGCCGCGCGATCCGGTCACCGCCGCCTCGACCGCCAGTAGTTCGTACGCTTTCACACGCTGTATCAAGCTGATGACCTCGCCGGGAATCGGCTGGCCCGCCACCCGCGCCTCGGCGCCTTCGCCGGTGACCACCGCGCGACTGCCGATCGTCCCGTGCGCCACGTGTGCCGGCGTCTCGACGATCACTTCCGGCGGCAGCATCGGCAACGACGTTTCATTCGCCACATTCAGCACATGCACGCCGCCAGAATCATTGAGCAGATCTCGCACTAAGCGCACGGCAGCCGTGGAGTACCAGGCCCCGCCGCGTTCCTGCAAGCCGGCGGGCTTTTCCCGCAGCGCCGGATCGGCGTACTGCGCCAACAAGACGCGTTCCATGTCCTGTACGCGTTCACCGCGCGTCTGCTTGGCGGCCTGTAACTCGCGCTCCATGCGTTCGCGCTCATAAAAATAGCGCAGGTAGCCGGAAGGGATCAGCCCTAACGCGCGCAGACGCTCGGGCGCGAAGGCAAAGCCGGAGAGTTCGCGGCATTCCGGCTTCGTCAGCATGAGGTCGATTACCTCACCCGTCCGGTCAACGCTATCCACCAGCACGCGCGCCCAGGAGAGGTGATTGAGCCCGAAATATGCCAATTCCAGCCGTGATTCTTCCACGTCGAGCGCCTGCGCGATGTGCATTTTCAGCGTGAGCGGATAGTTGCACAATCCAACAAACTGCGCGCGACCGTACACGCGGAGCGCCTCGGTGACCAGACCGGAGGGGTTGGTGAAATTGATGAGCCAGGCGTCCGGGCAGTAGCGTGCCATCGCCCGATTAATATCCAGGAGCACGGGAATGGTGCGCAGGGCCTTAAAGAACCCGCCCGGTCCGGTCGTTTCCTGTCCGATGAGCCCATGGGCGATGGGAATACGTTCGTCCAACACGCGCGCGGCCAACCCGCCCACGCGCAGTTGAGTGATCACGATATCGGCCCCGTCGAGCACGCGCGCCAGTTCCGTCGTCAAGGTCACCGACACCGTGGACCACGCTGCCGATGCCATACGCTGTGCCAGCCCCCCCACAATGGCGAGCTTGGGCGCGTCGATGTCCATCAGGGCAATTTCGCGCACCGGCGGCATGCCGTGCAAGAAGCCCTCGACCAATTCCGGGGTGTACGTGCTGCCGCCACCGATGACGGCGATTTTCAGTGGAATCATGCGTCCCCTTCTCCGCCTACTGCACCGTGCCCTGCGTCGTATCCAACACCTGGCCGCCCTGCCCGATGCCAAAGCGCGGTAGCGGGATATTGAGCGCTTTCAGGCGTAAGTAGAGGTAAAAATATTTCTGTTCACCGCTGTAGTAGAGCGAGGCGTCCCAACAGTGGAGGTCGCGCGTGACAAGGAACTCATTATAGGTAAACTGGTGGGTCGGCCCATCGTAGCCGCCCAGCCACTGCATACGCCACTTTGGGGTAATTACCCACTCCATCTCCGTGGAAACCCGTTGCAACTGATGCTCATGCAGGTTATAGCGCGACCCTAAATTAAAGGTGAGCTGCGACTGGCGATACCAACTGAACTGACTGACCAGATCGCGCCATTGATGCCCGTTGAGATCGTAGGCCAAGGACTGGCTGGTGGACAAACTGCGACCGATCTGCGCGAAGGTGCGGTAGGTCAGATCGTACCAGGTTTCCCGTTCCAAATCGCGCCCGGCCGTCACATACATGCGCAGGTTCGGCGTCAGGTACTGCACGCTATCGGTGATGGTGTGATAGGGATAGACGGTGTCGAATTGAAACGGCGTAAACCCGCGCTCGCCTTGCCGCCCGTAGCGCGCGACGTTCGTCAATTTCCCCAGCGGGGTCGTCGCCGTCAGATTCGCGCTGTACATATATTGCGCCGTCGTGTCGGCATCGCCATACATGGTCTGGCGAAACGCTGTGCTGCCGGTAAAGATGGTGCTGCCGCGACGGAGTTGATTGAGATTCGATTGCCATTCCAGGCGATATCGGTTGAGTGTCGTATCCGCCGGTAGTTCATTGAAGACGCCCCACCCCAACGTGAAACGTGAGGGAAAGTTCTGCAAAAATCCCAGGTGCAGGTTTTTCTCGGTAGAGACGAGCGAGAGTTCGGGCAGGCGTTCCACGCCGGACGCAAACTGCGCCCCGGTCATATCCCCTTCGTCGAGATTGAAATGTTTATCGACGCGCAAATTCAAGTCCGTAAAACCCATCGGGCGCGTCCACTGCAGACGATCCCACAACGCTTGGTTGGTCGTCGTGCTCACCGCGCTGCTGCCACTGCCAAAGCTGCTGTATTCCAGACTGGTACGCAACGTGCCCGCCGCGACCGTGGAATTGTACAACAAATTGGCCGTGATATTATCCGTGCCGAAATCGCCTTCCAGCAAGCGACGCGAAAAATTAAACGTCGTATCCGTATGATCGGTCCTGCGCGTGAGGATGCTGGAAATATCAGTATTCGTGGTCGGCTGCAACGAAAACAGATTATTCTGCCGAATATCAGAGCGCACGGACAACGTGGATTGCGCCGGCAATACCTGCTTATGATCCACGCGCAGCACATATTCCGACAGCCCCTGGCGCGCATAGGCAAACGCCTCACCGTTGCCCTGCGGAAACGTATAAAAGTGATCGACGCCAATCCCGACGCCACGTTTTGTGGTCAAGTCGAGCCGCACACCGCCAAGCTGATCAGGGTTCAG
>DASXVL010000728.1:0-3438 GCA_036504255.1 Armatimonadota bacterium
CAGGAGACATAAAATACCTCTGAGATGTCAATCTTATCGCCGACTTTATCCGCTCCCCCTCGGGGAGAAGGGCCGGGATGAGGGCGACGGAAGCCGGGAGGACGAGCAGGCTAACGCTGCACCGTCGCAGTAGGTTAGCACACACAAATTGGCCCTATATCTCAATGCGCGAACTTCGTGAGTGTTTCGCAATCGTCTGCATATCAAGCATAGACAAGGGCTTTTCTGTGCATTATGTTGTACCACAGGAAAATACGCTACAATAAACAATACATCGATCTGCTCGCGAACGAGGGTTTACCATGTCACGCAGCTACGCAGAACCCGGAACCGTACCACAATTCGGCGAAATCTGGCGGGCCTACAGCGACCAGACGTTTCTCATGGGCTTGCAACTCGTCGATATCGACCAGGCGCGCGCCTGGGTGCCCGACGGGCTGAAGATCGTGCCCATCCTGCCCGGTAAAACGCTCGGCAGCCTGCTGCTCGCTTCCTATGGCGCAGGCTCCACGCTGGCCTATCACGAATGCATCGTCATGCCCGCCCTGGTTGCCTTCGGCGGCAGCATCGGCCTCTGGGTGTCCCACCTCTACGTTGATGACGAACGCTCCTGCAGCGGTGGCCGCCTGCTCGGCTATCCGAAAGAGATGGCGACGTTCGACTGGCAGGAAGACCCCACCCACCGCGTCACCATCTCGCAAGGCGACGCCACGCTCTGCACCATCGCCTCCACGCCCACGACCCGCCGTTTCCCCTTTTGGCTCGGCGGCCCGACCCTGTCCCTTGCCGGGGATGACGCCATCTTCTCCGCCAGCCGCTTTCACGCCCACTACGGTCGTACGCGCCTCGCGATAAAAATCCCGCCCGACAGCCCCCTCGCCGCAAGCACGCTCACCGCCCCCACCCTCGCCTTCAGCGGTTCACACATGCATGGCAACCTGGCGGAATTCGCCCGCCGTATTGGCAGACTCCCCGTGGGAACGCCAATCTCCTGATTGGCCCGACGTAAATCGCCAATCAGGAGATTGGCGTTCCCAGGGGGAGACGGTCATTGCCTTACCGTGCCCCTAACAACGGGCGCGCGAGCGCCGCGACGGGGGCCGGGAGTTTGGTCGGCGCGTGCAAGTCCAATCCCTGCCCGATCTCCGCGTAGCGCGTCAGGCGTTCGGCCAGTGCAGGGTAGAGCGCCAGCGCGCGTGCGCCAAAAATGCCGCTGCCCGCGGCGATGGCGGAGAGCTTTTCGTGGCCGATGAGCGCCCAGGTGGCGGTGATGAGGTTGGCGAAGCGCGGGTCGAGAATCTCCGGGCAGGTGAATACCTGGCGCGAGGAGTTGATGTCCACGCCGGAGATCTGCATGAAGCCGTGCTGCTCACAGAGCGCGTTAATGCGGTCCAACTGCGCGCGCGTGTTGCGCGGGGGCATGTAGGTCACCGCGCGGAAGCCGACCGATTTCAAGCAGGCCATCAGCTCGTCGAGGAAGTCATCCTCGAACTTCTCCGCCTTCTTGTCGCCCGTCGGCGATTCCGTGACATCGCCCAGGTAGGCGTACGCGCTGATCGCGCCGATCTCTTCCGCGAAGGCCAGCGCCTCGCGCACGTTCACGCACTCCGTCTCGTTCGGATGGATGAAAAATTCATCGGCATAGCTCGATTTGAGCACGCCCAACAGGTCATACAGATAATGCGGATTCGTTGCGTCGCCCAGGAAGCCGCGTACTTTTCCCGCCAACTGCAGTCCCAGCGTCCCCTCCAGGAACGCCACCAGCTCCGGCCCTTGGCCATAGGCGTCGATGAATTTCCGCGAGAGCGCCGCTAGAATGTGCCGTTCGGTGATGGCGCCGCCTTCGGCGGCCATCGACGCTGCGTACACGTCGCGTTGAAAATCCACCTCGGTGAGCCCCTGCGCGCGCAGCATGGCGTTCAGCCGCTCCACCATCGCCCGGTTCCGCGCATTGCGCGCGTCCTGAATCGGGCGCAGGAAGGCCGCACAGCGAGCCACCTGCGGCGCGGGAATGCCATGAATGGCGATATAGCCGATGCCGTGCAACCCGGGGCCGTTCAACGAGCGCCCGGCCATGGTGGTGCCGGAAAAATTTACACGCAATTCAAAGCCGGCGGTCGTCGCAATCCCGAGCAGCGCCCCGGCTTCCAACATCTCCTCCACCCCGCCCACCGCGTCGTGGTCCATAATGCCCACCGCCTGCAACCCGGCGCGCAACGCGTGCCAGGCGGCGCTCGACGGCGAGTGCGGGCTAAAGGAATAACAGGTATGCACGTGGTTGTTCACTTCCACGGTTTTCACCACCGTGGGAATATGCCCCTCGGCGATGCCCTGCGCCAGTTGGCGCACGGCATCCAGACGCGCCGCGCGCGTGGGGGCATTCAATTGCGCTTCAAGCGCGGTATACTCAGCAGGTAACGCAGTCATTACTGTACTCATCTCTTTCCCATCGAACGAAAAATCGCTTGTCACATTAAACATAAATCTTCGCACTACGGCGAATAATCTCCTGCCCGAGCCTGGAATTACCGTAAAGCCCATTGCATGTGGGAGACACCGTCTGTAGCGCGCGAAGATACCCTCCCCTACCCTGATAAAGCGCCCACTTCGGCTACGTAAAGGGATTACGTAATGTCATCGTGTCACATCAGCAGGAACACCGGCGGAATGGGTTGAAAAACATATAGTATGGAACGAACTGGACAAGTTGCGCTTATTACCGGCGCCGGGCGCGGCATCGGGCGCGCCATTGCGCTGGCGGTCGCGGCACGCGGCATTGCTTGTGCGCTCACCGCACGTACGGCGGACGGCCTGGCGGAAACCGCTGCGCTGGTCCGCGCACGCGGCGGGCAGGTGTTCACCCTCACCGCTGATCTCGCGGATATGGCCGCGCCGGAGCAATTGGTCGCCGCCACCGTCGCGCATTACGGGCGTCTGGACATTCTCATCAATAACGCCGGACTGCTGCTGGTGAAGCCGTTTGCGGAAACCACGGTCGAGGAATTCGATCAGGTGTTGGCCATCAACCTGCGCGCGCCCTTCGCGCTCACCAAAGCGGCGCTCCCCTACCTGGCCGCCAGCGGGACGGGCGCGGTGATCAACATCGCCTCTGCCGCAGGGAAACGGTTTTATGCCGGGCAATCCGCCTATTGCGCCAGCAAACACGGGCTGGTGGGCCTGAATAAGGTGCTCGCCGCCGAACTGCGCAGCCAGGGCGTCCGCGTGCATGCCATCTGCCCCGGCGGCGTCGCCACCGAAATGACCACCAGCCAGCGGCCAGATTGGTCGCCGGATGATCTGATGGCTCCGGAAGATATCGCCGAGGCCGTCATCTTTCTCCTGGCGCTTTCACCACGCGCCACGGTGGACGAATTACCGATCCGCCGTATCGCCGCCGATCCACTTTGGGGGTAACTGTGGCTACAGCTCAAACTTTAG
>DASXVL010000729.1:0-9455 GCA_036504255.1 Armatimonadota bacterium
GGACGATCCGAACGTTGTTTATAAGGCCATTCAGAGCATCACGCAACGGTATGACCTCAAGTTCGTCGAATCGGCGGAGACGTTGCGGCGGGCGATGGAGGCGATCATTGGGATGCAGGCGCGGATCGCGGAGTTGTCGCCGCCCAGGGAGTTCCCCGACACCATCGGCGACCGTTTGACGGATGGGCCGAAGCTGGCCGTGATACATGCCGCGCGGAACGTCACTTCGTGCGCGAATTACCCGTGCGAAGTCACATATGCGGATGGGCACGAGGTGCCGACTGACCGCTGCTACCAGTACCATCGCAATTTGGCGGATGCGTTCCATGATCTTCGAGCCGCTGTCCAGACACTGTTCCCGGATGAGGGGGGAATGCCTGACGCTGACGAGTTGCGCGCGATGCAGGGGGTCTGCGATGCCGCCGCTTCCTACGCCGGGTGTGAGACAGCGTACGGTGCTCAGTACGATGTTGATCTGGTGGACGCTGTGCGTGCCCTCGAAGACGCGCGGAAAGGACACATGGGGGTGTCAGCACTATGAGCGACCTCTTTACACAAACCGCCGCCGAGTTCTCGTCGGATCGCCGCTATCGTTACATGCTTTCGCGTATTTGGGATGAGATGCTTCCATACGTCAACTTCGTCATGCTCAACCCGAGCACGGCGGACGAGGTGACGAACGATCCCACGGTGGAGCGTTGTGAACGGAGGGCGCGGGCTGACGGTTTCGGCGGTCTGATTGTTACGAACCTGTTCGCCCTGTGGTCAACCGACCCTACGGCGCTGTACGAAGCGGATGATCCTGTCGGCGCGGACAATGACGCGTGTATCCATTTTTGGGCGCGTCGGGCGGGCAGGGTGATTTGCGCGTGGGGCACGCACGGGGCCTGTATGGAGCGCGGGCGCAACGTCGCGCAGGCGCTGGTGGCAGAGGGCGTCACGCTGTATGCCCTGAAGATGTGCGCTATCGGGGAACCGGGGCATCCGCTCTATTTGAGCTATGACGTGGTGCCGTTTGTCTGGAAGCTGGGGAAAGTGGGAGGAGAAGACGCAAATGCGCATCATTAAGCCTGGTTATGAATTGCTCACCGCGGTCGATGAGACCGCCGTCTATCGCGCGATCGAGCGCGCCGCGCGGACGTGTTATCGCAGTGAGGAGCGTATTACCGACGACGGAACGTCAGCGCGCAGGCTCGTGGGACAACTGATTGCCCGTGGGCATGAGGCAATGCTGGAGTTCGTTGATCTGACCGTGCTCTTTACCGTTGACCGAGGCGTGAGCCATGAGCTGGTGCGTCACCGCCTGGCCAGCTTCGCGCAGGAGTCGACACGGTATTGCAACTACGGCAGCGATGATATTGCCTTCGTGCTTCCTCCCTGGGTTACGACGGTGCCAACAGGCATCTATCCCATCTGTTGGGATGGACTGTATGGAATCTCTCTCGACCTTCCCCTCGCCGTATCGCAAGAGGATTCCTGGTGGTTCTGGCATATGGCTGTTGCCGAGCGTGATTACGGGAAACTGCTGCAACATGGATGGCAACCACAGCAGGCACGCACTGTGCTTCCGAACTCGCTAGCGACGCACATCGTCGTCAAGGCCAACCTGCGGGAATGGCGTCACATCATCGCCCTGCGCACCGCTCACGCCGCCCACCCACAAATGCGTGAGGCGATGATACCGCTGGCCGTACAATTGGCGGAAGCACTGCCGTTGATCTTTGGACCGCAGGCAGCGGAGACACGTCCATGATGCCAGCGATCAAGGATAAACCGACCATGCGCGCGCTGTATGAGCGCGGGCAATTCGGCAACCGCTTTCAGACATGGCCGCTCGACGCTGCACGGCGCGGTGAACTGACGTTTCCCATCGGGCTCATGTATAACGGGAGACCGGGCATCCGCCTGCCGCACTACGCGCAACCGATAGCCAATGTCTTCGTGCTGTGCTTGCTGCTTGACCACTGGCAGGCGCTCGGCTGCGATCTCTCGCTCGTGACGGTCTCACAAAGTGACTGCACGTCCAACGCCGGGCGCGTCATTCAGGGTGAGGTCATGCGCGACGAGCACTATCTTTCGCTTACTTACACCCGCGTCGACGACATTATGCGCTCCGCTCTTGCCACCGAGACGAGACACGCCGATGGACTCGCCGCCCAACTCATGCTGCGCGCGGCCATGGATGCCCCCAGTTGGGACACACTGCAAGATATATGGGAACGCTATCCTGACGCCGTGGTCGAGTTTACCGTCTTCAACCGCGGTGTCGGCACGCTTGGGCATAATACGGTTTTTTGGGAAGTGCGCGAGTATTAGAGGGCGGAATACCGAGAGGTGCTTCATGGCAGACAATACAATCCGCTATACCCACGCCGATCTCGTAAAGCTGGCAAAGCGCTGGCTTGCTACTTCATGGCGCAATGCGAGCACACAGGGCCATGGGGCATGTCCGGTGATTATGGCCGAGACGGTGACGCTTCTCGAGAGCGGCGAGATTCCTGACGCTATTGGGTGGCACTGTGGTTATAGCATTCTCATCGAATGCAAAACAAGCCGGGCGGATTTTCGCGCTGACCGGAAGAAACTTTTTCGCCGACATGCCTATTTAGGCTTGGGTTCACAACGCTATTTTTTGGCGCCGGCAGGCCTGATCTCCGCGGCAGAACTCCCGGCGCAGTGGGGTCTCCTCGAAGTGAACGCACGTGGCAAAGTCGAGGTCACGCGCGCCTCTGAATATTTCGGAGAGCGCAACATGCGGGGTGAGGTGACGATGCTGCTCTCGTGCATTCGACGCATGAAACGGGAGAAGGCATGATACAGCAGAACTGTTGCGACATGGCGTTGCATACTCCGATTAGTTTTCACTCCCGGTTTACCGGAGACATGGTGACCGGGGAAGTGCTTGGCGATCACGACACCTACGTTACGGCATCGTGGGTGGAATCCGATGGCTCGCGGTACGCGACGGCGCTCTGGAAAGGGCTCATCCTTAACGGGGACATACCCGCGCCAATCGTGGTTGCGCCGGCTGTTGTCCACGGCACGTTGTCGCTGTTTGACGCGGATGATTTCTTACCGTCAACGGCCCCGCCGTTGGCCCATGTGGCGGCGCAGCAGCCCGCCAGGGCGTCCAATCCTGACGAGGTGGTACATTCGCTGGCGGAGGTCATCCTGCGCAGCACAGGGCAGCATAGCTGCTATCTGCGCGGTATCACGCGGCGTGGGCTGATCGCTTGGGAGCAGGCTGGGTTTGGGGTGCGGGCGGTGGGGGTGGCGGGATGATGCGGTGTCTGAACCATGATTCGCTTGAGGCGGAGGGGATTAGCGCTGGTGGTGACCTCATGGCCCACAGCAACAACTGCGCATTCATCGCTGGTCTCGTGGCATCAAGCACCTACCTGCAGCGGCTCTGTATTGCGCACGCCGATGAGTGGGAGCGAAAGACGGTTGCCCGTCGCGCGCTCAAGGTAGTGAGCAGTCGTCGGTGCATGACGGATGAGGAGCGCCGGAAACGGCGCGCGGCGTCGCAGCGGCGGTATAAGTTGAAGGTGATGGTGGCGGGATGAAGCGGTGTCTGAACCATGATTCGCTTGAGGCGGAGGGGATTCTCTTGCTTGATCGACTTAACACTTTGCGGCGTGGCATCGACTTGATGACACGTCAGCAGTTCCGCAATGCCTTAAAACGTTCTATCGGCGCGGATAAGGACTATGCGGACGGGTGCTGGATAGCGTTCGTCAATTATCCTCTCGGCTACCTCACGACTCGCAACCCGTCACGCCAGGCTGTGGAACTCATTCGCGTCGCGCTGAAGTTGGCGAAAGGTCATGTATATGATGCCAAGCATTGATGCACCGCGCAGGCCGGTACTGCGATATCACGGGGGGAAGTGGAAAATTGCACCGTGGGTGATCGCTCACTTTCCTCCGCACCGGATTTATGTCGAGCCTTACGGTGGCGCGGCGAGCGTGCTTATGCAGAAGCCGCGCACGTATAGTGAGGTCTATAACGAGCTTGACGGTGAGGTCGTGAACGTGTTTCGCGTGCTACGCTCGGAAGAGACGGCGAAGCAGCTCGAACGACTATTGTTCACGACGCCGTTTTCTCGTGAGGAGTTCGCCGAGGCGTATTATCCCACGGACGATGCTATTGAGCGCGCCAGGCGTACTATCATCAAATCCTTTATGGGGTTCGGATCGAATGCCTTGCACGAGAAGAAACCGCGCGGTATGCGTACACGCGCCTCGGTATGGCGGGCGCCGACAGGGTTTCGCGCCAACTCATCGCGGTCGGGCTCTACGCCGGCGCACGACTGGCAGTATTATCCGGTCGAGATACAGACCTTCGTCGAGCGTTTGCGTGGCGTGGTGATCGAGCAACGGTCAGCCCTGGACATTATCCGTCAGCATGACCGGCAGGATACGCTGTTCTATTGCGATCCACCGTACGTGCTCTCGACGCGAACTGATGACATTCCTGATTACCGCCACGAGATGAGCGACGACGATCACCGCGCCTTGGCCGAGCGATTACATGCAGTGCAGGGCATGGTCATACTCTCCGGCTATCCCAGTGCGTTGTATGAGGAACTGTATGGCGCGTGGCACCAGGTGCACCGCAAGGCGATGGCTGACGGGGCGCGAGAGCGGCAGGAAGTGCTGTGGATCAATCCAGCGGCTGCCCGGCAATTACAGCCGAGTTTGTTTTAAAGAGGCAGGACACCTATGGGGCGATATATTGCCAAGGCGGACCGGCAACGGTATACGAAGTTGGCGAATAATCTGTTTAACACAACACTGCGCGGGCTCGATGCGGATGAGCAGCGTGTGTACTTTTACCTGGCGCTGCACCCGGCGCAGACGGCGCTGGGGTGCTATGTGCTGTCGATTCCGGCGTTGGCGGATGACCTGGGGCTTAGCCTGCGCCGGGTGAAAAAAATAATCACTTCTTTCGTTTCTTCGCGCGGTTTTATCGCCTTCGATGAAAATTCCCGCGTAGTTTGGGTGAAAAACCATTTCGATCTTAACCCGATCTGTAATGGCAAGAGCGCGGTGGGGGCCACCAGTATTCTGAAAGAACTGCCTAATTCCCCGGTGTTTTTGGACGTGGCGCGGGAGATTTTGCGCAATCCGCTGGAAGATGAGCAGATGAATCCGCAGGAGAAAGAGCGGTGGATTACGCTCCTTTTGAGCTTACAGGAGAAGGCTGGGGCGTATTTGCCGGGGTTCGCTCCGGCGCAGGATGGCGGGGAAATTGACGCGAAGGTATGCGATACGGTATCGCATACACATAGCGATACACAGGGGGGTACGGTATCGCATACCTTGGACTATACCGTATGCGATCCCCGTAACCGTACTCCGTATACCGTAAACCGTATACCCGTAGTTGGTGGTTTGGTAGTAGAGCTAGATACGAACACGGACACCCCACCACCCGTTGCGGGGGAATCGGTCCGGTGGCCGTTGTTGGGACGATTCAGCGATGAGGTGGCCAAGTACAACGCCCGTCCGCTGGCTGATGCCGGGGTGTACCCGGCGGCGACGCTGGAGGGCGTGGAATCGAACCTGCGCGACCTGCAGGCGGCGGCGCAGCGGTTGCAGGTGGACGATGTGCAGGAGATCACCTTGCGCCTGCGGCGTCCGACGAACCTGGCCGATTTGCGGCAGGCGTCCTGCCCGGCGGTGATCATTGGGCGCATGGCGGAGTATGCCCTGCGGGATTTGCGAGAGAGACTTGAGGAGGAGGATTACCGAGATGCTACAGTTCGTGACCAAAGCGGGCACACGTCCGAAGGACCGGGGAGAGTGGCAGGCGCTCGTGCTGCGACAGGAAGAGGACGCGGCCAAGCGCGGACGTCCCTTCCTCCCGGATGCGCCAGTGAGGCTGACCGCGCCGAGCTCGCAGCCTTCACCGCCGATCTTCCCGACTGATTTCCCGGCGACGGCGGAGGAGTGGCAGGCGTTCTGCGCCACGCCCAGTATTGCCGGTATGGCGGGTTTTGAGGCGAAGTACGTGGACGGCAGTAAGCGCATCAGCGGCATCACGGATGCCCCGGCGCGGAAGATCATCCGGCATTACCTGGAGCACATCGCCTGGGCACACGAGCACGGCAAGGGGCTGGCGCTGTGCGGTGGGCAGGGGTCGGGCAAGACCAGTGTGCTGGCGCTGGTGGCCGAGGCGTGGGGGCGGAAGTTCGGCGTGCGGCGTCATACTGACCCGGCCTGGCGCTTCTCTCCCGAGGTGCCGACGATGCTGTACGAGAGCGGGCCAGCGTTCGCCTTGCAACACAACATGATCCCGGCAGAGAGCGAGCGGGAGATGAAGCAGGCGCATTTGAAGCGGATGTGCGCCGTGGACCTGCTGCTGTTCGATGACCTGGGTTCGGGCGACCTCTCGCGCAACAGTGGCCCGGCGTTGATGACGGTGTTTGAGTACCGCATCACCACCGGCAAGGTGACGTGCGTGACGATCAATGGCAAGTTGGATGATCTGAAGCGCGTGCCGATGATGGAGCGCCTGCCCGATAAGTTGCTCGATGTGATCGTGCGACCGATACCCTTCCCGGCGACCTCGCGACGTGAAGCCGTGCCATGGGATGAGATAGGCAAGTAATAACACAAGGCCAGTTGTATTTGACAGGGGCAAAGGTACTGTGACGACCCTAAAGCCATGCGGATACTTCGAGCCGCGAGGTCTTCTTATTTTTGGGGTTGGAAAACGGTTGCCAGTTTCCATTTATTTAGGGTTTTTGGCAGTAGTTTCCGATTTTTCCGGGGAGGTTTACACCTTTTGGAACAAAGTGCGCTGTTTGAGGTAGATGGTTGCCAGTTGGTGGGCGTTCGTGAATTCGGGCGCGAAGTCGGTGTGTCGCACACCATGGTCGCCAAGTGGATCAATCAGGGCAAGCTCACGGCTGTCGATTCCTCGGGGAAAATCAGGCTGGAAGACGGCTTGGCGCAGATCCGCGCGCAGGGACTGGGGAAGTTCCGCGAAACGCCGGCGGCAGATGACACCGAGCCCATCGGCGAACTCGCGAAAGAAAACATCCGCCTTGCGCGGGCCAAGGCTAACATCTACGAACGGAACGACCAGGAAGAAATGCTGCGGTTGCATCGCACCGAAGACATCATCGCGGCATTTGAACCCATGGTCCTCGCCACCAATGCCCGCCTCGAAGCCATCCCGGCCAAGGTCGCGCCGTTGCTTCCCGGGGACACGCATCGCAACATGGAGATACTCACCAAGGCCATACGTGAGGCACAGCAAGAATTATCGGAACTGAACCCGGCGGCGGTGGTCGCCGCGCGTCGAAAACGGGGAGCAAAGATTGCGGAAGAAGCGCGAGCAGAATAACACACCGTTGGCACGCACCCAGGCACTGGCGCGCAAGCTCTGGGGCTTCTTCGCGCCGCGCCCCCTGCTGCCCGGCGATGAGTGGGCGGACACCTTCCGCATGCTCTCCAAAGGCGAATCCCCGGAGGCCGGGAAGTGGCACACCTCCCGCGTGCGCTTCATCCGCACCCCGATGCGCGCCTTCACCGACACGCCGGGGCAGTTGCTCTGGGTGCGCTCGCAAGACTTCCCGGAACTCGCCAAGTTGCATGGGTGTTGGAATCCGCTCGCCGTCGTGACGTGGGTCGAAAACGGCGGCATCGATATCACCGAACTGTTCCCGGAGCCTTACCGCGTCCCCCAGGATGAGACGCAAATAAGCGCCACGGACTTGACGGCGATCCCCTGGACAAAACGGAACGAACTGCTCGTGCTCATGGGCAGCCGCCAGTGGGGGAAAACGAACTTTTTGCTCAACTGCATCGGCATGCGCATGCACCAACGCCCCTGCGGCATCCTGGTCACCCAGCCAACGGACCAGCTGGTGCAGCGCTTCTCGAAAAAGAAACTCGCCCCCATGTTGCGTGATACGCCAGTGCTGCAAGGCCTGGTCAACGAACGCAAAGAGGACGGCAAAACCTCGAATACCATCGCGGCCAAGGAATTCCCCGGCGGCGCGCTGGGTATCGCCAGCGCCGGCAGTCCGGCGGGCCTGCGCATGGACTCGGTGGAGTTCTACGCGGCGGATGAGATTGACGGCTATGAGCCATCGGCTGGCGTGGAAGGCGACGCCTTTGACCTGGCCTGCGAAATGACGCAGGCGTTCTACCACACGCGAAAACTCGTCGTCACCAGCACGCCGCTACTCACCCTCTCCAGCCGTATCGAGCCCATGTACCTGGCCGGAACGCAGGAAGAGTGGGCGCTCTCCTGTCCGCATTGCGGGGCCTTCCAAGTGGTACGCTTCGATGATCGCCTGAACCATACTGACCTCACCTACGCCTGCGAGCACTGCGGGGCGCTGTCCGGAGAATGGGATTGGAAGAACCGTCCCGGTATTCACCTCTCCGGAAACCCCGAGGGCGAGCATCGCTCCTTCCACCTGCAGGCGATGTATTCCCCGTTCAAGCCGTGGGCGGAGATCGTCAAGCAATTCCATGCGGCGATCGCGGCGAAAAATCAGGGGAATATCGAGCCATACAAGGTCTTTGTCAACTGTGTCGAGGGGCGCACCTTCCAGGAAAAGGGCACGTCACTCGACGAAACAAAATTCTTAAGAAATCGCCATTACTACAACTGCGACGTGCCGAACGGCGTGTTGCTGCTGACCGCGCAAGCTGACGTGCAGGATGATCGTGTCGAGGTAGAAGTCCGCGGCTGGGGACGCGGCTTGGAGACGTGGGGCATCCAGCGCATTGTCATCAATGGCACGATGGACAAAACGGAGACCACCAGCGCGCTCGACGCCCTACTCAATAAATTCTGGACCCGTGCGGACGGCGTACAGTTGCCCATCGTGCGTATGGTCATCGACTCCGGAGGGCACTATACCCAGGAGGTCTATGCCTACGCGCGCTCCAAAGATCCGCTCGTCTGCGCTATTAAGGGCAGTAAAGACCCGACAGACCCCATCGCCGAAAAAGCGTCGCACGTCGGACGGCACAAGACGAAGCTCTTCATGATTGGCGTCAAGCAGGCGAAGGACCAGATATTCAACCGCCTGCAGGTCGAACACGAAGGACCGGGCTTCTGCCACTGGCCAGTGGAGTCGCTCATGCAAGACGGCATCACACCACGCGGCTACACCGAGGACTATTACACCCAGCTCACCGCCGAACACCGCGTCACACGCTACATCGGAGGGCGTCCCTACGAAATATGGGTGAAAAAGCGCGAAGGATTAGCGAATGAAGGCTGGGACCTGCTGGTCTATGGCCTCGCCGCCATCGTCATTTACGGTGTCCACATGATCGATGTCGAGGCAAAGAAAGACGAGTCCGGTCGTCAAGCGGTCAAGCCGCCGGTGGCACGTGGGCGGCGGACGTACTCGTCCGGGGTGGTCTGAACCATGATTCACCTGATTGAAAGATTGCCCGATGGAACGCCAATCTCCTGATGGG